>CBFDDY010000196.1:0-5030 GCA_965603705.1 uncultured bacterium
GATCGTTTGTTTCCGGAGAGGAGACATCGCTTATGGCTTCGATCGAAGGGCGGAGAGCTCAACCAAGGCAGCGCCCTCCTTTCCCAGCCCAATCCGGACTATGGGGAAAACCGACAAATATAAATAATGTCGAGACTTGGGGCAATATCCCTATAATAATCGAAAAAGGCTCAGACTGGTTCGCAAGTATTGGAACTGAAAGCAGTAAAGGTACTAAGATATTCTCTCTGGTAGGAAAGATCAATAATACCGGCTTGGTGGAAGTCCCTATGGGCATCACTTTGCGGGAAATAATATATGATATTGGCGGCGGTATTCCCGGTGATAAAGAATTTAAAGCTGTTCAGACCGGAGGCCCATCAGGCGGATGCATTCCTAAAGAGAAGCTAGACCTGCCTGTTGATTATAAAAGCCTTTCTGAGGCCGGATCGATAATGGGTTCTGGCGGGATGATCGTTATGGATGAAGATACCTGCATGGTGGATGTCGCCCGTTATTTTCTCCAGTTTACTCAGGAAGAGTCCTGCGGAAAATGTGTCCCATGCCGAATCGGAACCAGGCAGATGGTGGAGATCCTTAACCGTATAACTCAGGGAAAAGGCAGGGAAAATGACATAAAGAAGCTTGAGGAACTGGGGAAAACAATTAAATCGGGCTCCTTGTGCGGGTTAGGGCAGACGTCCCCTAATCCTGTATTGACTACCCTGCGTTATTTCAGGAAGGAATATGAAGACCATATTTATAACAAAAGCTGTAAGGCGCTGGCATGTAAAGATCTGATCTGCTACTACATTGAGCCGGAAAAGTGCGTCGGCTGCCTGCTCTGCAAAAAGAGCTGCCCGGTTGATGCGATCTGGGGAAAAAGAAAAGAAGTCCATGTGATCGACCATGAATTATGCATTAAATGCGGAGCCTGTTTTGATGTGTGTCCTCCTAAAATAAGGGCTGTATCGAAATACACGGGGAAAAAGAAGGAAAAGATTTTAAAAAAGGCTTCAGCGGGAAAAGTTGACAAATGAAAATAATTATAGATGGAAAAACGATCGAAGCAGAAGAGAATAGGACCATTTTAGAGTTGGCGCGGGAAAATGGGATTTATATTCCGTCTCTGTGTGACCACCCCGGGTTGGCCCCTTTCAGTGGCTGTCGATTGTGTCTTGTTCAGATCAAGGGTAAAAAGGGCTACTCACCATCATGCAGTATTTATGCTGAAGATGGCATGGAAGTAAAGACCTCTACTCAGGAGCTGCGAAAATTAAGAAAAAGCATTTTGCAACTTATCCTCATGGAACATCCAAATGCCTGCCTGATGTGTGCGGAAAAAAAGGAATGCGACGAACATAAAGCGACCATTCGAAAAGTAGGGGAAGTGACCGGATGTGTTCTTTGCCCAAATAATGGGGATTGCGAGCTTCAGGAGATTGTAGAAGAGATTGGGGTAGATATTGTAGATTTTCCTTCCTATTACCGTGATCTTGAAGTTAAAAGGAATGACCCTTTCTTTGACCGAAATTACAACCTTTGTATTCTTTGTGGAAGATGTATCCGGATCTGCCAGGAAGTCAGGGGGTGTTCTACTCTTTCTTTTATAAAAAGAGGCCCTGAGACTGTAGTGTCAACGTCGATGGATCAGAGTTTGATTGATTCCAACTGTCAGTTTTGCGGTGCTTGTCTTGATGTCTGTCCTACCGGGGCTCTAACAGAGAAAGGCAAAAAATATGAAAGCCTTGCAGATGATAAAACCGAGATGCTTTGTCCTCTTTGCAGTGTAGGATGTAAACTGGAAGTAAATCTGGGAGAAGGACGGCTGCTGAACACCCGGCCGGCAGCAGATGGTCCTGCCAATCATGGCCAAGCATGTGTAAAGGGTCGTTTTCTGATTAAAGACCTGGTTTATAATAAGAAAAGAATAGAGAAACCTTTGATCCGCAGAAAAAAGAAGCTGGAAGAGGTGGATTGGAATGAAGCCCTGGATTGGGTAGCCGGGAAACTTAAAAAGTATAAAGGGAAAGAGACTGCAGTAATCCGGTCTGCTCAGGTGTCCTGTGAAGACAGCTATGTGCTCCGTAAGTTTGCGGATGAAGTCCTGAAGACAGGGAATATTAGCTCCGAACCTGCGTTCTTCCCATATCAGGAACTGGCGCAAAAACTGGGATTTATGCCCGCCTTGAATTATAAAATTGAAGAGATCTCTTCAGCAGATACCATATTTCTCCTTAGTTCTAATATTTCCGATTCTCATCCTATTGTCTGGCTGGAGATTGTTAAAGCAGTGAAAAATGGAGCCAGACTGATTGCCGCAAGCCCGATGGAACTTCAATTTGATCGATTTGTATCTCTTAAGCTTAGGATCGAGCCCGGAACTGAAAATATTTTACTTAGTAACCTCCAGAAAATATTAACCGGTGACGAGTCATTTAAAGCTGCTAAAGAGCTCAAAATAGAAGAAAATGCTTTCAGCGAGGCCGCGGAAATATTAAAAAGGAGTAAATCGCCTGCATTTATTTTTGGCTCTGAATCTATTCAAGGGCAAGTCGGAATGGAAGTTCTGACAGCACTTTGGAATACAGCTTTACTCACAAAAGGACGGCTTTATCATTTAGGGCTTGAAAGTAACTCGCGCGGGATATTTGAGCTTGACAGGAGTTTTAATAAAAAAAGCAGGCAAACAGGACTTATCATTCAGGATATTATAGACAGTAAGGTCAAGACACTTTATCTTGCCGGAAGTCGGATTGAACTTCCCAAAAAAGCCAGACCTGAGTTTCTTATTATCCAGGACAGCTATGTCAGTAAAAATACTGAAATAGCTGATGCAGTTTTGCCGGCGGCAGTTTCTGCTGAGACCGAGGGTGTTTTCGTTAACATGGAAGGCCGGGTCCAAAAGTCAGCTAAAGTTCTTAAACTGTTGGGAGAAACAAAGCCGGACTGGTGGATAACCAGCCAAGTAGCAAAGAGAATGGGAGCTGAAACCTTTGATTACAAAAAGCCTGCAAGCATTATTAAGGAGATACGAAATAACCTTCCAGGTTTTTCTAAAGTCTATTACCCGGCTTTAGAAAAAGGCAAGGAGATTTTTATTAAAGAAGAAAAACCTCAGAAGGGAAAATTATTTACCCGGAAGATTATTTCCCTGCCGGAAGGAAACAATAAAAGATATCCATTCCGCTTGGTTTTGTTTTATAACCTTGATTTTTACCGTAACCTTTCCTTGAGTGAATCTGTGCGGGGATTTCGGATGTTCAGGCATTCTCAGTGGATTCATATTTGTCTGGAGGATGCAGATAAGCTGAAGCTAAAAAACGGAGATAGCATTGAGATTTTATCTCCCCATGGTAAAATTAAGGGAATTGCCCGTATCACGAAAACTGTATCTCCGGGGATACTAGCTGCGTCTCCGGAATATCCGATATTTAATAATACTGCCTTATCAAATGGATTACAGGTAATGATCAAAAGAGGAAAGTAATGGCTAAAATTATTCGCAGAGAACGTCTGGTACCAAATCTTCATCTTATTGAGATTGAAGCGCCCCAAGTGGCCCGGAAATGTAAACCCGGTCAATTTATAATTATAATGCCGGACGAGCGGGGGGAGAGGATTCCTTTGAATATTGCTGATTGGGACAGCGAAAAAGGTACGGTCACTTCAGTCTTCCTGGTTGTGGGGACCTCGACCCAAAAGTTGTCTATTCTTAAAAGCGGCGATGAGGTCCCGGTATTTGTGGGCCCCTTGGGAAAACCAGCAGAGATTAAAAAATTTGGAACAGTCCTATGTGCCGGCGGGTGTTATGGGATAGGAGCAGTTTACCCAGTTGCCAGAGCCATGAAAGAAGCTGGTAACAAGGTTATCTCTTTAATTGATGTTAAAGCTAATTATCTCTTGTATTGGGAAGGTAAATTAAAGGCTGTAAGTGATGAGTTTTTTGTATCCTCGCGTGATAGCTATTATGACTGTAAAGAATTCATCCCTAAAGTGCTTAAGGATGTAGTTAAAACCACAAAGATCGACCGAGTCATATCTTACGGCTGTACTTATCTTATGTACACTTGTTCCGAAGCGACTCGGCCTTTGGGAATAAAGACTATTGTCAGCCTAAATCCCATAATGCTGGATGGAACCGGAATGTGCGGGGCCTGCAGGGTATCAGTTGATGAAAAAACAAAATTTGCCTGTGTTGACGGTCCGGATTTTGACGGCCATCTGGTCGACTGGCAAGAGCTTTTTTCCCGGAGGAAATCTTATTTTGATGATGAGATCCAATCTTTGTGTTACTGGGAGAAAGAAAATTTTCCAAAAAGCTAACTATAAAGAAAGAGTGAAAAATGCCTGATAAAACAAAACAAATGCCTCCTGAGCTTAAAGCAAGCTTAAGGGCAGGATTTAATGAAGACTGGCGGAAAGAGCTTCGAAAATCTCTGCCGGTTAAAGAGAGAATGAAGATCCGCCGCCAGAAGATGCCAGAGAGAAAACCGGATTTGAGGAATAAGCATTTTAAGGAAGTTAATTTTGGGCTTGATGCAAGAAAAGCGGTTAAAGAAGCGCAAAGATGCCTGGACTGTGCTAACCCTCAATGTGTAATGGGGTGTCCGGTAGGTATTGATATCCCAGCTTTTATTAAGCTTATTGAGGCCGGAGAATTTAATGATAGTGCGCGAAAGCTTAAGGAAACTAACAGCTTGCCTTCAATCTGCGGCAGAGTGTGTCCCCAGGAGAGTCAGTGTGAAGCTGTCTGTAACCTGAAAAAAGCAACCGGAGTGTCGGTGGCGATCGGTAATCTGGAACGGTTTGCCTCTGATTTTGAAAGGGATAGTGGGAAAGTTTTTATTCCTAAGGCTCTGCCTCCTACGGGCAAGAAGGTTGCGGTTATCGGAGCCGGTCCGGCCGGGCTGACTGTTGCCGGAGAACTGGTAAAAAAAGGCCATAAAGTTACTGTGTTCGAGGCATTACATGTAGCCGGAGGGGTGCTTGTTTATGGGATTCCCGAATTCAGGCTGCCAAACAAAATTCTCAGAGCTGAAGTAGAATAC
>CBFDDY010000197.1:0-5020 GCA_965603705.1 uncultured bacterium
TTACTGCCTTTTTTATTAATTACCGCAATGGTCTTAATAGGCCGGATTCTTGTTGCAGCCGAAGTCAGTGATCCAGCCCGGGATAAGCTTCCGCCCAGTATTCTGCCGGTCATTATTTTGAGCGGTTCAGACTATGAGATGGGTTATCAATACGGTCAGCAGGCAGCAGCCTATATTGAGAAAACCAAGGAGTCAAAATGGGCTTCGGCCCTTCAGCAGTTCAGCCGCGCTGAAGTATTACATGGGCTTAAAGCCAATCAGTATTATATAAAAAAATACACTCCTGAACTTATAGACCAGATGAAAGGCATGGCTGACGGGGCTGCAGCAGCAGACTGTACTTTAACCTATCTTGATGTCCTGCTTATAAACTGCACTTTGCCCAAGCCTGAAACCTCAAGTTATCCACCTGGTGCGGAAAAAGACACTCTTCCTCCAAAAAAATGTTCTGTATGTTCTGCCTGGGGGAAGGCAACTAAAGACGGCCGCCTTATCGGGGTTGATACCCTTGACTCACCTGAAGTACCTCATGCCGTAGTCATTGTTGCTTTTCCGGACAAAGGGAACAACTATATGTGCGGAGCCGATGCCGGGGAGCTGGGGGACCATTTTCTTATGAACAATAAAGGGCTTTTCCTGGGAAATTCCGGTGGAGGGGGCTCCCCGCGCGATATTGATAATAATTACGGTATTGCCTGGAGCTGTTCTCTTCCCTATCTGGTACGTTTTGCCGGCAGTGCCGCTGAAGCCCGGGACATGATCTTAAAATGGCAGATAAACATACCGGAAAATTTCCATTTTGCGGATGTAAATGGCGGAGCTTTTGTCGTAGAAAAAACCGCAGCCTTACAGAGTGTGCGAAAACCAGGTGATTTCGGGGAAAAAGATTTCCTCTATTCGACCAATAATTACCTGAGCGAAAAAATGAAACCCACCAAAAAAGGCGAGTTTGTTAAACAACACGGTGGCTTTGGCGTATATGCATCTCCCCGCAACATGATGATCTGGGATATGCTGCACAATTATCACGGGCTTATTGATGAAGAATTTGCCAAAATGATCCTACGTTTTCCCGGCTCTCCCCCTCCTGATCCTCCAAAAGGAGGCTGGGACGCCATGTTCTGCCGTCCGACAAATCTTTGGACTGCGGTTGTCCTTCCTGATAAGGGAGACAAAGGCACAGCAGACATCTGTACCGGCCCGGCTGGACGAGTACTGCATGCTTCTAAAGCTTCCGACGGCTCGACCATGCAGACAGCTTATAAATATACAGCCGGCACTCACACGTTTTTCCGCTTACAGCTGGCTTCCTCCCCCAAAGATATGGTGGAAGCGGCTAAAAAAACAGCCGTCAAAGACATTGCCGCCGCCTACTCCAAACTGATGTACCTTAACTTCACTGATTCCGGATACACAGCTTTAAACAAGCTGTACGGCCAAGCTAATACAGAATATTTCCTGGGAAGAAATACTTTAAATAAAGCGCTTCTTTGCATAGGAGATAAAGCCCTGGCTTATTTTGCCAAAGCCGCAACTGCCTTTACGCATGCCCAAGCTCATGCCAAACAGGTTTACGAAGCCCTTACTTCTCCACCCACCAGCCCCTCCGGCTTAGGCCTTAAGCCATTCGGCGGCGATTGGGCCACCTGGGAGACCCGCATTAAATAAAAGGGAGCTTTTAAGACGAAATATCAGCCCTTAGTATGAGGTATCTTTCATAATATCTATAAGTTAGCCAGGCCCAAGCGCATTTTGGCGCATTTTCATTGGACAGGAAGGAGGGTTTGATGTATAAAAATATTAGTATGGCAATAATATCACACGAATTAGACCAGATAGCAATCTCTGTTAAATCCCATATGCTGCTAAAGCAGCTGCTCAAGGAAAATCCGGAGCTGGAAGAAATAATGCGCAATGCCTGCAATGAAACAGAAGCGCTTGTTGGGGTCAGAAATTGGGTTTCAGAGGAATTAATAAAAAATACAGATGCTTATAAATTCTACAAAAGAGAAATCAACGGCCCGGAAGCATTTAAAAAACTGACGTGGAAAGATTGTGCATGCATACGCATCCTTGATTACATTGACAATGCAGGACGGGAATTTGACGATTTAAATTTAAGGGGAGAAAAAGCTGTCAGTAATCCAATTAAACTGATCTGGCTGGCAGCAACTTATGGAACCGGCGGGGCAAAACCCTATTTTTTTAAAGATATGCTTCAGCTCTTCAGGCAGTTCTCAGGGGAATGCACCCGAGAATTCCCATCAGGGGAAAAAGTGGAAGAATGGATGTCAAGATGGTGTTCAGGCCTTGATCCCAGGATCATTAAATTAAGAGAAGAAAACCGGGAACGAATATTAAAAATTCTGATTAAAAAAATTGATACAGGAGAAATAAAGGATTTAAAATTTTATTTTGAAAAAGGAATGTCGCAGGAACAAAAATACCTAAGAGCGCTTGAATGGTGGAAAGACAAACTTTTTCATTTAAGGTTTGCGGTCAGATCACCTGACTTGCTGAATGAATTATTAGGGAATTCGCTCGACCCCGACACTATGAAATTACTCTATGAAGCTGAAAAAAAGGGCATCCCGTTTTTTGTTAATCCTTATTATCTTTCCCTTCTTCATGTTCGGGTCCCATATTTTGCCATAGGCGCAGATCTGGCTGTCAGGCATTACGTGGTTTATAGTAAACAGCTCATCGATGAATTTAATCATATTACAGCATGGGAAAAGGAAGATGAAGTTAAACCCGGAAAGCCAAACGCAGCTGGATGGATATTGCCTTCATCCTATAACATCCACCGGCGCTATCCCGAAGTGGCCATTTTAATACCTGACACAATGGGAAGGGCCTGTGGGGGACTATGTGCATCATGCCAGCGGATGTATGAGTTTCAGAGGGGGAATCTGAATTTTAATCTTCAAAAACTTAAGCCTCATCAAACCTGGGATTCTAAACTGAGGGAATTGCTTGATTATTTTGAAAATGATTCTCAGCTTCGGGACATTTTAATTACCGGGGGTGATGCCCTGATGAGCTCAGATAAATCATTGGAAAAAATCCTTAACGCTGTTTATGAAATGGCAGTCAGAAAAAAGAAAGCCAATGAAAAACGTAAGAATAAGGAAAAATATGCTGAAATCCTGAGAGTCAGGTTGGGGACAAGACTCCCTGTTTATCTTCCGCAGCGCATTACACCCGGATTGGTAAAAGTTTTAAGAGAATTTAAAAGAAAAGCCACCGGGATTGGGATAAAGCAATTCATAATACAAACTCATTTTGAGTCACCCATGGAAGTAACTCCTGAAGCCCGCGATGCAACTAAGCAGTTAATTTCTGCCGGCTGGATAGTTACCAACCAACTTGTATTTACTACTGCTGCTTCCCGCCGCGGACATTCTGCAAAACTTAGAAAAGTGATGAATGATATAGGAATATTAAATTATTACACTTTCAGCGTAAAGGGATATATGGAAAATTATTTCAATTTTGCCACGAATGAAAGAGCTGTCCAGGAACAAATGGAAGAAAAAATATTTGGAAATGTTCCAGAAAAATATCATGATAAGCTGAACCAATTACAAAACGAGCCCGAGTTGCTTTCAGAAAATATTCTCGAAATAAGAAAAGTAGCTGACCGCCCCTTCCTGGCAACTGATAGAAATGTATTGAATCTGCCCGGGGTGGGAAAAAGCCTTACTTTTAGAACAATTGGAATTACCCGTTATGGCAGAAGAATTCTGGAATTTGAGCATGATCCCACCAGAAAACACAGCCCTATCATCAGGAAGATGGGGAAGGTAATTATTATTGAATCAAAATCCATCGGAGAGTACATGGCCCAGTTGGAGGATATGGGAGAAGATATTACTGATTATGAAAGCATCTGGGGCTACTCCATAGGAGAAACAGAACCGAGAATGCCTTTGTACGAATATCCGGATTATGAATTTAAAATAACAAAAGAATACACTAACCTGGAATTGCAATACCTCACATATTAAAAATATGAAAAAAACAATAGGAGGCTTTCTATGCATCGAATCCCATTATTAATTCTGATTGTAATATTATTGGCCATCCCGCTGCCCACAACAGCCGCAGACACGCCTATATTGGCCCAGAAGCCAACTCTAAGCCAGACAGATGTTGTTTTTGTTTTTGCCGGAGACCTATGGCGCGTCTCTCGCAAAGGCGGAGCGGCTCAGAGGCTTACCTCCAATCCGGGTGTTGAGACAAATCCTTTCTTTTCCCCAGACGGTTCCTCTATTGCTTTCACCGGTGAATATGACGGCAATGTTGATGTATTTGTGATCCCGGCAGCCGGCGGAGAGCCGCAGCGGCTGACCTGGCATCCATCTACCGATATTGTTCTAGGTTGGGCGCCGGACGGTAACAATATTCTCTTCACATCAAGACGCACCGCCTTTTCCAGATTCAGTGAACTTTTTACTGTAAGCCTGGATGGTGGATTACCCGAGAAGCTTCCTCTGCCCATGGGATTCGAAGGCAGTTATTCACAAAACGGCAGGAGCATTGCTTATGTCCCCCTGTCCAGGGCATTTTATGCCTGGAAACGTTACCGGGGAGGACAGGCTACTCCCATCTGGATAGCCGATCTGACTGATTCCAGTATCGAGAAAGTCCCCCGCAAAAAATCCAACGATTATAATCCCATGTGGATCGGAGACAAGGTCTATTTCCTCTCTGACAGGGAAGGTCCGGTAACCCTCTTTGCCTTCGATATAAAGACAAAAAAAGTCACGCGGATTTTGAATAATAATGGTTTGGATCTCAAGTCCGCCTCAGCAGGACCCGGCGCCATTATTTACGAGCAGTTCGGATCTCTTAATCTTTTTAACCTGGCCTCCGGCAAGACTCAACATCTCTCTATTACTGTCGCCGGTGATATGACCGGAGTCCGGGATAAGTTTGTCAATATCGGCAGCCGACTCTCTTCTCCAAGCCTCTCCCCTAACGCTGTCCGAGCTGTTTTTCAAGCCCGGGGTGAGAT
>CBFDDY010000198.1:0-5001 GCA_965603705.1 uncultured bacterium
CTCATCCAGAAACAGCAGAGTTTTCCCAGGCACTATGTCCGTTTTGGTCAGGAGAGAGAGATTCTCAATGATTTCCTTTGGATCCAAAGTACGAAAAACCGTTTTATATTCAGGATTCTGTTCAAAATTAACCACAACAAGATTCTCGAACTCTTTTTGTCCGAATTCCAACACAGAGAATGATTTCCCCACTTGACGGGCTCCTCTTACCAAAAGAGGAAGTCTGCGGGATGAGTGTTTCCAAGAAATCAATAATTTGTCGATATCACGCTGCAAATATGTCATTTCATCTACTCCATAACAAACTATGCATAATTAACAAGGCAATTATATGCATTTAATGCAAATATATCAAGGATATAATTGGATTTATAGGAAAGCTTAAAAACAATACTCTACACGGAAAAAAGCGGTAAAGTTTTAGACACGGATTTACGCGGTTAAGTCGCAGAGAAGAATAAGAAGCTCTTTCCAATTTGGGCCGCGGGCCCAAATGGAAACCTAAAGAAAAAACGGGAAAAGCAGGAAAGGCAGGGGACAGAGTTAATAATTAGGGGGGAGTCTCTGGGAAGAGGAGCTCGAATGTTCTGGGGGGAAATTATTTATCTGCTAGTTTTATAAATTCTTTTGTTTTTTTAATAAAAGGAGGATAAAGCTTTATAGCATCTTTAATAAATGTAGTTATTTTATCCCACTTAATATCCAGGTACTCATGAGTTAAAATATTTTTCAACTCAGCAAACCGGGAAAACCTTTTTGCAGTATCTTCTTGGAGAAATCCTATAGCATAATGAAGTAAAGTTTCCCTATAGGTCTGAGGAATTTCTTTTTTATTTGAAGCAAGGATTATTTTTGAAATATCAATGGCTGACATGACTAAATTCTCTACCCATTTTTCCACATTCCTTCTTTTATCATTATCTTCGATATATTCCTGCCTGGTTAATTCTACAAATTTTTTTATATCTGCAAATTCATTTTCCAGAAATCTAATATGAATTCTTAAAATGGATTTATCCTCTTCAGAAATAGATTTAGCTCTTTCGGCGATTTCATAGAATTCCCTGGTATAATTCCACCAGTCTACAGCCTCATAATGGGTTTTAATTAAAAGGTTCATATAGAGTTTTCTGTCTTTAATGCATATCTCAATCCCTGAATTAAGAATTGAAAAGAGCAAAGATGGATTAGCACGATTTAATACTAAAAAATCAACCTTATTTGATTTTAGGGTGTTCTCTAAATCCCCCCATATACAGAATCTTTCTTTTTAAAATACTCCTTAAGTTTCTTTATTTTATTTTGCTGACCATCCATACTATCAGAATACTTTAAAAACAAAACCTTTTCAATAAATCTCTTCATGAAATAAAAGCTATATCCAAACTACTTTAGATTTATGATGCGTTTTGTTTCCTGAGCGATTCTCTTTTCTTCATTTGTAGGTATTACCAGGACCTTTACTTTGCCCCCGGAAATATTTATCTCCCGTATATCTTTTCGCCGCTGCTCATTCTTTTGTTTATCAATAGATATTCCCAGCTCTTCCAGGCCTGAGCAGCAAAGGCTGCGGATAAAAGGAGAGTTTTCTCCGACACCTGCGGTAAAGATCACTGCATCCAACCTTCCCAGGGCAGCGTAATAGGCTCCGATATATTTTTTTACCCTATAGGCATAGACTTCAAGAGCTGTTATGCATCTTTTATCACCGGCTTTCGCTTTTTCTTCGACCTCCCGCATGTCATTAATACCGCACAGCCCCTTCATGCCGCTTTCCTTGTTTAAAATCCGGTCTATGTCTTTAAGCGACATATTCAGGTTGGCTGCCAGGAAAAAAGGAAGTGCAGGGTCGATATCACCTGACCTGGTTCCCATTACCAGGCCCTCAAGCGGCGTTAGCCCCATGGTAGTATCTACGCACTTGCCGTTTTTTACGGCCGCCATACTGGCACCATTGCCAAGATGGACAGTTATCAGGTTAAGCTTTGTAAGAGGCTTTTTCAGATACTCAGCAGCTGCCCCTGCCACAAAAGCATGGCTTGTGCCGTGAAAACCATAGCGGCGCACCCGGTTTTTAGTGTACAACTTATAAGGAAGCGCATAAAGATATGCCTTAGGGGGAATCGACTGGTGAAAAGCTGTATCAAAGACGGCAACCTGGGGAGCATTGGGAAAGATCGACTGGGCCACCTCTATTCCTTTCAAGTTGGGGGGGTTATGCAGCGGCGCCAGGGGGATGTTTTCCTTTATAGCTTCTATGACAAGCTCATCGATTATGGTTGAGGACTGGAAGGCCTCTCCCCCATGAACCACCCGGTGGCCGACAGCTGTGATCTCAGATTTATTCTTTATAACTCCCCACTCAGGATCAACCAAGAGCTCGACTATCCTTTTCAGGCCCTTTGCGTGGTCAGGGATTTTTTTGTTTTCAACTTTTTTAAGGGCATCCCCATTATTATTAACAATATTATGGGTAAGAATACTGGTATCCTCACCGATTTTTTCAGCCAGTCCAGTAACTATGGCTTTTTTCCTGTTCATATCAAAGAGCTGATACTTAATAGAAGAACTTCCTGTATTGATGACTAAAATTTTCATAATTGATTATCCTTTATCCACCTGGCATTGAATTGCAGTTATAGCAACCGTATTTACAATGTCAGGGACCGTACATCCCCGGCTTAAATCATTGACAGGCCGGTTAAGTCCTTGGAGTACAGGTCCGATTGCTACAGCATTTGCTGATCTCTGGACAGCTTTATAAGTGTTATTGCCGGTGTTTAGATCAGGGAAAATATAGACAGTAGCTTTACCGGCAACTTCACTGTCCGGCAGCTTGGTTTTGGCAACTTCCGGATCAAAAGCAGCATCATATTGAAGCGGACCTTCAAGCTTTAAGCCTGGGTAGGATGTTTCTGCGATCTCCTTGGCGATCCGGGTAGCCTCGCGTACTTTCTCTACAATCTCGCCTTTACCGGACTCGCCGGTCGAATAAGACAGCATAGCCACGCGCGGTTCGATCCCAAAAGTCTTGGCCGTATGGGCTGAACTTATAGCGATCTCGGCCAGCTGCCTCGCATCAGGCTCCGGATTTACAGCACAGTCACCATAGACAAGCACCCTGTCCGCCAGGCACATAAAAAACACACTTGAAATGGTGTTAAAACCCGGTTTGGTTTTGACAAACTCAAATGAGGGCCGGAGCGTGTTGCGAGTTGTGTGGATCGAACCGGAAACCATACCATCAACCTGCCCCTTATACACCATCATGGTGCCAAAATAGCTGGGATCTTCCATAATATCCCGGGCATTTTCCAAGGTGATTCCCTTATGCTTCCTTAGCTCATAATAGGTCTTGGCATATTCATCAAACAAGTCGGAGTTTTGCACCTCAATTATTTTGATCCCATTCATCTGCAGCCCTAACTGGCTTATCTTGTTCCTGATCTTATTTTCAGAGCCTAATAAGGTCAAATCAACAACTTCGCGGCGGGATAGAATCTCAGCAGCTTGCAAAATCCTTTCTTCATCTCCTTCCGGAAGGACAATATATTGTTTGGGAGAACGGGCACGCTGGAGAAGCTGGTATTCAAACATCTTTGGTGTGACCACAGAGATTTTTGTCTGCACAATTTTTTTCCGCAACTTATCCCTGTTTGTATTCTTCTCAAAGACCTCTAAAGCCCGAGTCAATTTTCTGGTGTTATCCGGGGAAATAATTGCATGCACATTATCCACTTTGCGGGCGGCTTCAAAAGTATTTTCCTTTACACTGAGAATGGGGACAATATTTGTAAAACCCTCGATCAATTTTCTGATAGGCTCCTCCGGCAGCAATCCCCCGGTTAGGATTAGCCCGGCGATCGTGGGCATGGAAGTGGAAGAAAGCGCAGAAAGACAGGCAACAATTATATCGGCCCGGTCTCCCGGGGTGATGACGAGGGCGCCGTTTTCAATTCTACTCAGGCAATTCCGCAACTGCATGGCCGCAACCCCGAAGCTTTCAACATGCCGGTTCAAGCGGTCCTCACCGTAAAGGACTTTGGCATTTAAGCTGCGGGCAATTTCACCAACAGTGGGATTAGCCAGCATCTTCACATCCGGAAAAGCATAGACTAACTGATCCGCAGTCAATCCTGTCTCTTTCATCTCCTTGACGATCCTGCCGCCCCGGTCAGTACGATTGATAATGGTACAGACAACATTACATCCCTTCTCTCCCAGGGATTCAAGGGACATTTCAATTGCCTGAATGGTCTCTTTAGCCGTTCTGTTAAAGCCATTGGCAACCAGCAATACAGGGCACGCTAGGTTATTGGCTACATCTGCATTGATATCGAATTCAAAAGCTGAAGCAGAACCGGAAAAATCAGTGCCCTCGCACAAGACAAAATCGCATTTCTGGGCCAGCTCATTATATTTTTCCACTATTCCTTCTAAAAGTTCCTGGTATTTCCCCTGGGATATAAGACTGTAGGCTTCCGCTCGAGTATAGCCGTACATCTTTTCATAGGGAATATCCAGTTTGTAGTACCCTGAGATCAGATTCAGGTCATGGTCTTTTGTAAAACCTGCTGAATCAACATTGATAAGCGGCCGGAAAAATGCCACCTTATCCAGATTTCTAAGGAGCATTTCCATAAGCCCAAGAGAAATTAGTGATTTTCCGCTTTTAGATTCCGTAGCAGTAACATAGAGATTTTCTGCCATAATGATTTCTCCTTATTTCGTTTATCCCCAGATTTTATAAGATTATTACTATACTCTTTAAATTTATCGTAATTATTAAGTCGATATATGGAAATATTATTAATGCGATTTTATACCATAAGAGGCGCTATATTTCAATTGAAAATTTAATTAACAGAAAAACAATATTTTATACTTTGGACACGGAAAAAAGCGGTAAACCATTAGACGCGGATTTACACGGTTAAAACACGGAAAAAAGCCTAATGTTGATTCTTTTTGCCAAAGACTTGGCAAAATAAATCAACCCGA
>CBFDDY010000199.1:0-4980 GCA_965603705.1 uncultured bacterium
TGGATATAAATCGCGAAGGGACCTTAGAGGATTACTTTCCGAAACAAATACCTGGCTATTAGTAGAAACTTTTTTAATTTGGGGGATACTATTAATATAGTGTCCCCTTTTTTTTTAATGAAGTAAAAAATAAGACCTGACCCCAAGCTTGAAGTGCAAAAATGAATAGTATTAATAATTACTCTTCCCTTGTTGATTTATTCAATGAGTTCCGAGAGTTTATAAAACCTAAAGTCGTTGAGGGCGTACCCGATTTTACAGCTGCCGCTATGGAAAAACAATATGAAGGATTGAAGCTGCTTCAAAAACGCCTTGCTGCAATCGATATCAGTGAGTGGGGGGTTGCCCAGCAGGTCGATTATCATGTGGTCCGCGCCGAGATGAACGGGGTAGAGTTTGACCACCGGGTTTTGCGGCAGTGGGCGCGTGATCCCGGTTTTTACAATCTTACCGATGGTATATACCCCAGGCTCCTTGTCCATCACTCAAGGAGTTTATCAACCTGGGGGCTGTATAAACCGGAAGTCCCTTTCTCTGGAGAGGGAGTCGCTGATTTCCGGCTAAAATTGCAAGCAGTGCCTAAACTCTTTGCTCAAGCAAAGATAAATCTTACCGAAGCAGCCGGAGATCTTGCTACAATTGCTATCAGGGTAAAAGAAAAGGACATCCAGTTTTTAAACGGCTTCAAAGATCAGTTTGCCACGCACCATCCAGAGCTGCTCCCGTATGTCGAAGAGGCAGTAGCTGCTACTGAAGATTACCGCGACTGGCTTATTGCAAACAAAGAAAAAATGACTGCACTTGCGGGGGTAGGGAAGGAGAACTATAACTGGTGGATGAAAAATGTCCATCTTATCCCTTATACGTGGGATGAGTTTCATATGATGATTCAAAGTGAATATGATCGAGCCATAACATTTTTAAAACTGGAAGAACATAAAAACCGGAATTTACCTGATTTTAAATTGACATCAAGCGAAGAGGAAAACATTCGAAGGCAGAGAGAGACTGCAGCCAAGATCATGAAATTTCTCTGCGAAGAGGAGATCATCACTGTACCTGAGGACCTGCCGCCTCTCCCTCCTGACCAATATCCGCGCATGTGGGGTAAAAGCGCCTATCTCAGGCCCAACTATCGTGGTTATTTTGAACAGACCAATGACCGGGAGCCCATGACCAATGTTCTTCATGTTATTTTTGGCCACTATTATGCCGGCGGCAGAAAGATCTGGTATCAGATGGGTGACAGCCGGCCTATTCGCAGTGATATTCGTCTTTTTGATATGCATGAAGCCAGGTCAGAAGCCTTGGCATTCGGGATTGAAGAATGGTTGATGCAGGCAGGTTTATTCGATGAACGGCCAAGATCAAAAGAGATCTGCTATATCTGGTTGGCTTTCCGTACAGCTCGTGCTTTATCGGACTTAAGAATGCACAGCAATGAATACGCCTTAGCGGATGGAATTAAGAATTTTTCTGAAAGGATTCCCTATGGCTGGGCGGAAGCGGACGGCGATGCAGTGTGGTGGGACATTGAAGAGACCCTGCGTGCTCCGGGTCACAGTTCTAACTACATTGTAGGAAAGAATATGATGCAGAAGCTCATGGCTGAAAGGTCGAGCCAATTAGGCGATGATTTCACTTTAAGACAATTTTTTGATGATTTTATGAGCGGAGGCATAATCCCGATCTCTTTGACCAGGTGGGAGATGACCGGATTAGAGGACCAGATAAAGAAGTTATGGTGATTACCTAAATTATTCATAAAAAATGTCGATTATACGGCAACTTCGACTTGTGAATAATTCAGCTAAAGATAAGGGAAATATATATAAACCTCAAAGAAAGGAGATCTAGGTATGAAAAAAATTAGCCCTTAATTTCTATAAACTTGGAGTCAATATATATTTTTTTACTAGGGAGAAATGAAAATGCTTAAACAAATTAAACTTTGGACAGTAATGCTGCTTTTTTTAATGCCGGCATGTTCGGGTGTAAAAAAAGATGTTTCTGTTATTACTGCTATAGATTTGGGAGCAACCAATACTAAACTTGACCATGAGGGCGGAATAATTGATGAATACGATCTGCGTGTATCAGTCCGGACAAAAGAAGATGCGGGAGTGCAGGTGCAGTCTTTGATGATCATAACCCCCTCTGGAGCGTCTTTTATAGCGGACAGAGATGACAAAGCAGCAATTGACCAGATCGACCCTGACTATGGAATAGAAGTAATTCGTGGTTTTGAAAAGGATGGGAATGAAGGCCGTTGGACATTAGCTGCAATAGCAAATAAAGAATACGAACTGTTTGGAGATGGATTTTACACTATTAGAGTAGATTATGAAAATGGGCAAGACCAGGTTGAGCTCTGGTATGGAGAGCTAGGCTCTGATAGCCCTTTGCCGTTTCCGCAAAATAAGGGATTTACTGAGCCGGATGTTAGTAAAACAATGACCAGTCCAGTTACTTTTACCTGGGAGACAGACCCTATCGCCCAAAATATTAGTGTCTACTTTGCCAGCGAAGGCAAAGAAAGGTCTGATAGTTTGCCAGCGACTACGACATCTTTTGGCCCTTTTGATTATGCCCCTGGACTTTGGGAATTAGAATTGGCTATTTTTGTAGAGCGTAAAGGCATGGTGGATGGAGTAAGCTTTACAATTTCCAAAGGAACAGTATACAGTGCCGAAGGTATGATTAATTAAAAGGAAGTAAAACTATGAGCAAAGTACGAATTTCCCTAACATTTTTTTGTATACTTTTTCTTGCCCAGGGTTTCTTTGCCCAGGAGCAAGAAGAAGATGCTTCGGCAGGTTTGATGAATCAGATCCGGCGGGATAAATTTAACCTCTTCCTGCCTCAAGTCATGCGGGATAACCAGATAGACATGTGGATTCAAGTGATCCGTTCCTGGTCCTCTGACCCCCTTAGTTATGAATTCGGAGGCGAAGCCGGAGTTTTCATTTTTACTGACCGCGGTGGTGACAGGGTCGAACGAGCTGTTTTTAATGGGGAGGTTATAGATCCTGGGGCTTACGATATAGTCAGGGGGAATGTCTTTGACCTTGATTATCAGAATTATCGTATACCTAAAGATCAGGAAAAAGGGCCTGAAACAGAATTGGATTATAGGTTTAACTATCTTAGAGAATTTGTTGCTAAACGAAATCCCAAACGCATCGGCCTAAATTACTCAGAAACTCTTTCCCTCGCCGAAGGTTCAGAAGTACGCCAGCTTACCGATGGCCTCTCCCATACAGACTATGTTCAATTGGTCAGGGCTTTAGGTAGGAAATATGCAAAAAGGATAGTTTCAGCTGAACATCTGATATTAGATTACTTATCAATAAGAACAAAGAAAGAAATAGAAGTTCATCACAAAGTCGGCCTTAAAGCCACAAAATATTTGGACGCCCAATTTGCTAAGATCGTGCCGGGAGAAACAATTTTAGGGGAGCTTGAACAAAATGTTTTTGTAAGAGACCCTGACGGGAATGAACACAATAATGACAGCTATGTTATCCAGAGAGGAGACCTGGTCGGTATCCTTCATGGTGCCGGTGATATGTTAAAAATCATGGATGCAGATACAGGCGGAACCGGCTACGTGCTGCGTGAGGGCGAAACAGAGCTTCCTCCGGAGGTTAAAAATTTCTGGAAAGATATACTGAAAATCCGCGAGATATTACAAAAAAATATTAAAGCAGGCCTTACCGCCAAAGAAGCCCTCAATACCCTCATAACTAAATTAGAAGAGGCAGGATATGTTTACATAGATCGGGATGAGTATGACAAAAATGCAGATCCGATAAAGACTCAGGTTCACCTTGATTTACATGCCATGGGAAAGGGAGTGCTTTCCCCCAGGATCTCGCCTATGGGTCCGATGTGGCATTGGAATAGAAGGATTAAAGTCAATCACACTTTTGCTTTTGAATACATGGTCCATATGCCGGTACCTAAATTGGGTAAAGGGAAACATTTATATGCCTGCCTGCATGACGGGGCGATTGTGACCGAACATGGGGTTGAGTTTCCCTATCCCCCCACAAAAGGGATTTATGTGGTCCGCTGATGAAGCAAAAAACAAGACCTGACCCCAAGGTTGAGGTGCAAATTAGATTTGTCTCTATTATGCAGAAGTATTCAGGGCAGCGGGATTTTAGGCTTAAGGTTCCGGCTGATCCGGCTGAGGCCTGTGATTTTATCATTCAGCGCTATGCTATTCCCTGGAAAGAAAAACTTGAAAAAAGCACCAGGATCTTTATCAATAAACAGTTGGCCCAGATCTTTATAAAAAGCGGTCAGAATCTGCAGGAGGGAGATTTGCTGGCTTTTATTCCCATAAGCGGCGGCGGCTGAAAGTTAAAATTGAGCGAGATCAGCAATATTAAGCTGATGAAGCCTTGCTTCACGGGGAATTCCGGTCTCTACATCCCAACCCATCATCTCGTAATACATGTCCATTGCTTTTGTGAATTTATCGCGGTCAAGGCTGACTCCGGTTAAGATCCCGGTCTCAAGTGGCTCAAAAAGCCTGTCGGGCAGCGCGTCGTCTTTCCGCCCTAAACCTTCTCTGGTTAAAAACACGCGAGCTAAAGTCGTGGTTCGTTCTCCGAGCTGCATGAGTTCGAACAGGCTGGTTTCCCATCCGGTTGCAGCTGCCACCATTTCTACTAGTTGATTCATTCTGAACAGGCGGGCAGGTCCAGCCGTGAAAAAACACATGGACAGGGAATTTAACAAACTGTATGCATGCTGGTTATAGATAAATGCCCTTACTTTTTTGGGGCCTAAATCCCGGGCTGGAACTCCTTTTAAAATAGCCAGGGGGTGAATATCAGGAACTGCCCATTTTCCTTCTTCAAGGGTCATATCATGGGTGGCTTCAATGTGGTCGGCTCCGGTGGGGGAAAAAGCATAAGAGAAGGCAATGTTATTTTTTCCTCTTGGTTCATGCATGGCAAAGCTTTGTTT
>CBFDDY010000200.1:0-4976 GCA_965603705.1 uncultured bacterium
CAGTGATATTACTATTGAAGCCTATAAGGCCTCTGTCGCCATGATCGAGAAAGGCATGACAAAAGATGATTTCAGGGCGATATCTTCGAGAGCCCACACAGCATTAGGGGCAACAGGCGGCATTGGAGCCCAGATCGCGGAAGCTTCAGCTAATCCTCACGGCAGCATCAAACACATCGAACTAAAAGAAGGCGACATTGTCTTGATGGACGGAGGGTGCGGGGTGGAAGGATACCGTTCAGATATAAGCCGGACAATTGTTTTCGGCGAACCCTCAAAACGGCAGCAAGAACTGTGGAACCTGGCGAAAAAAGCACAATCAGCCGTTTTTGCCAAGGCTGGCGTCGGCGTGCCCTTTGAGGATGCTGATGCGGCCGCACGTCAGGTGTATATAGAATATGGTTTCGGTCCGGGATACGAAGTCCCAGGCTGCCCCCACCGGACAGGCCACGGCATCGGCTTAGACGGTCATGAGTGGGTTAACGTGGTCAAAGGGAACAAGCGTCCTATGGAACCCGGGATGTGTTTCAGCAATGAACCTATGCTTGTTATGCCTGGGGAATTCGGGATCCGGCTGGAAGATTGTATATACATCACAGAAGAAGGGCCACAATATTTTTCGCTGCCCAGCCCCTCTATTGAACAGCCTTTTGCGGATTAAAAAGATTATACTGCATGGATACATACGGTTGGTTTTCCATCCTTCCCCCTGTCTTAGCCATCCTTATGGCTATAAAGACCCGGCAAGTCTATCTCTCGCTTATTCTGGGAATCTGGCTGGGCTGGACGATTATTTATGGATGGAATCCCCTGACCGGCTTGATCCACACAGTTGATACTCTGGTTGCTGTTTTTAAAGACGCAGATAATACCCGTGTTGTCCTGTTCAGCGCCCTTATCGGAGCTGTTATTACATTCACTCAATATTCTGGAGGGATGAAAGGTTTTGTCAACTGGATCGTGGGGAAAGGCATGGTGAAAACCCGAAAATCCGCAGGTCTGATGGCCTGGTTCTTTGGCGTGGTCATTTTTATTGAATCCAGCATCTGTGTGCTTGTTTCCGGCGCTGTTTCCCGTCCCATCTTTGATCGGCTTAAGATCTCGCGGGAAAAATTAAGCTATATCCTTGATTCGACATCCGCACCTAAATGTGTGCTTATCCCTCTTAACGCCTGGGGGGCTTTTGTCCTGGGGCTTTTAGCTGCCCAGGGGGTGCAGGACCCCGTGCGGGTGTTTACCTCTTCCCTTCCCTTTAATTTTTATGCCATAACAGCCCTTGCTCTAGTCCTGGTAGTCATCCTTTCTGGGAAAGATATCGGGCCCATGAAAAAAGCGGAAAAAAGAGTACGCGAGCAAGGAAAATTACTGAGAGACGGCGCCGAGCCTCTTATCTCGGATGATGTTGTGATGTTAGAGAAAAAAGAGGGCATATCCCCCCGTCCCATAAACATGATCCTGCCGGTAGCTGTTATGGTTCTGATGATGCCGGTAGCGCTCTTTATCTCGGGAAAAGGCAACCTGATGGATGGTTCAGGTTCAGTCGCCGTACTCTGGGCTGTTATTTGCGGCATAGCAGCTGGAGCTATTGCCTATCGAGTCCAGGGGATTATGAAAACAAAAGAAATAACGGATACCTTTATGAAAGGAGTAGGGGGAATGGTGCCGCTGGCCAGCCTTATGATCCTGGCCTTTGCCATCGGAGATACTTGCGAAGCCTTGGGGACAGGCCCTTTTGTAGCTCGAGCCGCTGAAGCCGCCCTAAATCCGGGGCTTATCCCGGCCATTATGTTTGTTATCTCAAGTTTCATAGCCTTTTCCACGGGTACTTCCTGGGGGACTTTTGCCATAATGATCCCCATAGCGGTGCCCATGATCAATCTCATCGGCCTGCATCCGGGATTGGTCCTTGCCGCTGTCTTAGGCGGCGGTGTTTTCGGCGACCACTGCTCCCCCATATCAGATACTACTATCATCTCGTCTATGGCTGCGGCTACAGATCATATTGACCATGTTCGCACCCAGATGCCTTATGCTTTATTGGCCGGGCTTGTATCCCTGTTGCTTTTTCTTATCTTTGGCTTAGCTTTTCCAGGGCAATAATAAATATTGATTGCCGCAAAGGAGGGGCTTAATTGAATCAGGATAGGGGTGCTGGTTTATTAGTGCTCTTCATTATTTTGAGTATCGTCTCTCAGATTTTTGCCTTCCAAGCAGAGGAAATAGGACAACTTGATTATGCGGCGGCTGTAAAAACTTTTGATGAATATGTTAAAAAACGGCTAAAGATCGATCAGATCCCGGGATTTTCCATAGGTTTTTTAAAAGAGGATTTTATATGGGCCAGGGGGTATGGGTATTCTGATCTGGCGGTCAAATACTATAAAAAAGCTTTAAAACTTGACCCGACTCTAAGCGGGCTTAAAACGAAACTTAAAAAACTTAAGAAAATACCGATATAGGCAAAAGGGCAAAAGAGTATTTTATGGCGCTTCTTTATTATCTTTTGGCTTAGGTTTTTCGTCTTTGATCAAGCCGACTTTTTTCCTGATCTCTCGTTCAAGCTGGTCGGCAAGCTCTGTTTGTTCTTGCAGCAACTTTTTCACGTTTTCCTTTCCCTGCCCCAGCCTTTCTCCTTTGTAAGAATACCAGGTGCCGGATTTTTCGATTAAGCCCACATCTACACCGCAGTCGATAAGGTCACCTGCCCGGGAAATCCCTTCGCCAAAAATAATATCAAACTGGGCGAGGCGAAAAGGAGGAGCCATTTTGTTTTTCACTATTTTGACCTTGACCCGGTTGCCGATGACTTTATCTCCGTCCTTTAAGGTGGCGATCCTGCGCACATCCACTCTGAGGGAGGAGTAGAACTTCAGAGCCCGCCCTCCACTGGTCGTTTCCGGATTGCCCAGAAAAAATCCTATCTTGTGGCGGATCTGGTTGACAAAGATAAAACATGTCTTGGAACGGCTGACTATAGCGGTCAGCTTCCTTAAGGCCTGAGACATCAAGCGTGCCTGAAGTCCCATGTGGGCATCACCCATCTCACCTTCAAGTTCGGCCTTGGGCACAAGAGCTGCTACTGAATCCACCACGATTACATCAACTGCACCGCTGCGTACCAGAACTTCGGCAATTTCGAGGGCTTGCTCTCCATAATCAGGTTGAGAAATAAGCAGGTCATCAACGTTTACCCCGATACTGGCAGCATATTTCGGGTCCATTGCGTGTTCAGCGTCAATAAAAGCTGCCTGGCCTCCCTGTTTCTGGGCTTCAGCGATCACATGGACTGCCAGGGTTGTTTTTCCGGTAGCTTCCGGGCCAAATACTTCTACTACCCTTCCCCGGGGAAATCCACCGATCCCGAGAGCAAGATCAAAAGCAATAGACCCGGTCGGGATAGCAGGCACATCATCGGCCGCTTCCTTCTGCCCCATTTTCATAACAGCCCCTTTTCCGAACTGCTTTTCTATCTGAGAGAGAGCCGCTTCTATAGCTTTGCCTTTTGATTCTTTATCCTTTGAGGTATTGCTCATTTTATTCTCCTATGTGTTATAAGGGGGTAGTCCCCTTATGAGCTTACTTAGAATAGTCGTAGAATCCTTTTCCGGTTTTTCGGCCGAGATAGCCGGCATCCACCATTTTTCTTAAAAGAGGACAGGGCCGGTATTTCGGGTCTTTAAAACCGTCATACAAAACTTCAATAATAAACAGACACACATCCAGGCCGATAAGGTCAGCCAGGGCTAAAGGCCCCATGGGGTGGTTCATGCCCAGCTTCATGACCTGATCAATGGCGTCAACCGTACCTACTCCTTCCATAAGGGCATATACTGCTTCGTTTATCATGGGAATCAAGATCCGGTTGGCAATAAAGCCTGGATAATCATTTGCTTCGACCGGAACTTTGTCCATTTTTTCAGCCAGAGCCTTGACTTGATCAAATGTTTCCTGAGAGGTGGCGATCCCTTTTATCAATTCTACCAGTTTCATCAAGGGGACAGGGTTCATAAAATGCATGCCCATAAATTTATCCGGCCGCTTGGTCAGAGCTGCCAGCTTAGTAATAGATATAGACGAAGTATTAGAAGTCAAAAGCACTTCCGGAGGCAGCAGTTTGTCGAGTTTGGCCAGTACTTCCTTTTTTGCTTCAAAGCTTTCATAAACTGCCTCGACAACAAAATCTGCATCCTTAGCATCGCCAAGCTCGGCTGAGGTTTTAATCCGTCCCAGGATCGTATCCTTATCCTCTTTTAATCTGCCTTTTTCCTGTAGCTTGGAAAGGCTCTTGTCCATAACCTTTAAAGCATGCTGGAGAAACTTGTCATCAACATCGTTTAGAATTACTTCAAATCCGGAAGCTGCCGCAATCTGGGTAATGCCTGTTCCCATAGTGCCGGCACCTATAACTGCAATTTTTCTTATATCAGCCATTATCCCTCCTTTTAAACAGTTTCAATAGCCATCGCCACCGCATCTCCACCGCCCAGGCAGAGAGAGGCAATGCCTTTTTTAAGCCCCCTGTGTTTTAGCGCATAGATCAGGGTCGTTAATATCCGGGCTCCGGTCGCACCTATTGGGTGTCCCAGCGCTACTGCTCCGCCGTGTACATTGATCTTTTCCCGGTCCAGACGCATGTCCTTTATCAAAACCACAAGCTGGGAGGCGAACGCTTCGTTTATCTCGAAAAGATCGACCTCTTCTATTTTCCAGCCTATATTAGCCAGAAGCTTTTCAATCGCTCCCTTGGGCGCATACATTACCATTTTTGGTTCCAGGGCATTTGAGGCTGAGCCTATAATCCTGGCCAGCGGTTTAAGTCCCTTTTCCTTTACAGCATCCTCAGAGGCCACAACGACAGCCGCAGCCCCGTCATTTATAGAAGACGCATTTCCGGCCGTAACTGTCCCACTTTTTTTAAAAACAGGCCGAAGTTTTGTTAATTTTTCCAAAGTTGCATCTTTTCGCGGCCCTTCATC
>CBFDDY010000201.1:0-4969 GCA_965603705.1 uncultured bacterium
GCATAAATGACATTTCCCCTTACTATATGAGGTTCATATTCCTCCATCTCTTCTATCGTACATTTGTGTTTAGTCAGATCATCCAGAACCGCGTAGCGCTGTACTTTCTGAGCAACTAAATCACCATAAGGCATAGGATGACGGATAGCCACAACTTTTAATCCCTGAGACATTAGAATCTCGATCACTCTGCGGGAGGTCTGGCTTTTTCCGCAGCCGGTCCGGGTGGCGGTTACTGAAATTACAGGCTTTGAGCTTTTAACGCATGTATCTTTAGTTCCTAAAAGCATAAAGTTAGCTCCAGCTGCATTAACTATAGCACTAATCCCCATAACCTTAGAATAAGGCACATCACTATAGGAAAATATACAAACATCAACATCTTTTTCTTTAATAAGATTGGATAAGTCCTCCTCAGGATAAATAGGAATTCCCTCTGGATAAAGATCCCCAGCCAGCTCAGTCGGGTATTTCCGCCCGGCAATATCCGGGATTTGGGCAGCGGTGAAAGCAACAACATTATAATCTTCATTTCCACGGAAATGAGTATTAAAATTATGAAAATCTCTTCCTGCTGCTCCTAAAATAATAGCATTTTTTTTTGACATTCTTTCCTCCTAAAATATTTCTTTATTTATTTACATTCCTATAATCCGTAGACCCTCTATTATAATGAAAATTTGCTAAGAAACAAGGAAAACCTAAGGCATTGCAAAAGAAGTAAGCCTGTATTATACTACCTGTTTATTTTTAAGAACATGAAAAGAAAAATAGCTGTAATCGCATTTGGCGGTAACGCCATCCTTCCCACAGACCAGAAAGGTCTGCAATCCCAGCAGATGAAAAAAGCACAGACGGCAGCCAGCCTTATGATAGATGTGGTAAAAAAAGGATACGACCTCATTTTAGTTCACGGCAATGGGCCTCAAGTAGGAAACCTTTTGATCCAGATGGAAGAAGCTGTTAATAAAGTCCCCCCATTCTCATTAGAAGTCTGTGATGCCATGACTGAAGGGAGCATGGGATTCATGCTTGAAAAATCCCTCGTCAATGAGCTGAGAAAAAACTCTATAGATAAACAAGTGGCAACTCTTATAACTCAAGTCGTAGTAGATAAAGAAGATCCGGCTTTTAAAAATCCCACCAAACCTGTAGGCCCCTTTTATTCGCAATACAGAGCTCAAATGCTTAAACGCGAAAAAAAATGGGCCATGGTCGAAGATGCCGGGAGAGGTTACCGGAAAGTAGTCCCTTCACCAAGACCCATAGATATCGTTCCTAAATCGATTCTATATGACTTGATTCATAGCGGAAAAATCATTATTGCTGCAGGAGGCGGCGGAATCCCCGTTATAATCAACGGCCGCGGCCTCTTCCAAGGAGTAGAAGCTGTAATCGATAAAGACTTTGCCTCCAGCCTGATAGCGCGGGAGGTCAAGGCAGACTTGTTTGTCATTCTGACCAATGTGAAACGGGTTTGTTTAAATTTTGGGAGCCCGGAAGAGATCCCCCTCCGGACTCTAACTATTTCAGAGGCTCAAAAACACCTCGTTGAGGGCCAGTTTCCGGCCGGGTCAATGGGTCCAAAAATTAAGGCAGCAATCAAATATGTCCAAAGCGGAGGGAAAGAAGTAATCATCACTTCAGCAAATCATCTCAGGGCAGCCCTGATAAACCGCTCCGGAACCAAGATTATTGCTGAGGAATAAGGGGGGGGTAAAATCAATGTTGACCGATTTCGTATCCATCCACGATCTATCCCTCTACGAGTTCAACTACCTCCTTGACCTGACCCAACACATTAAAGAAAAACCACACCAGTTTAAAAACCACCTCAAAAACAAAACACTGGCATTAATATTTCAGCCTCCTTCATCTATAACCGAAATACCCTTTAAAGTTGGAATAATCCAAATGGGCGGCAACCCTATCAGTGCCTCCACTATGGATATTCAAGAGGATATACTAAAAGGTCCAGCTAATTTTGCTAAAATTATGGAACGATGGGTAGATGGGATCATCATCAAAACAACTTCTCAAAAAATGGTGACGGAATTAGCCGGCTCCACTCATATACCAGTGGTCAATATACAAACTGAGCTCTTACAGCCCTGTCAGGCTATATCAGATTTTTTTCTCCTCAGAGAGCTCAGGAAAGATCTGTCCAGTATGAAGCTGGCCTTTATTGGCAGAAGCAATAACCTCTGTCACAGCCTGATCTTTGCAGCAGCCAAAACAGGGGCCCGAATATCAGTTGCAACTCCCATAGGATATGAACCCCAAGGGGAAGTAATAGAACTAGCAAAATCCGACGGAGCAAGCTCAGGATTCGAACTCCAGCTTACATCAGATCCTTTTGATGCTATTTGTGATGCAGCTGTTATCTATATATCCCCCGGAGCTTCATCCTTCTCCCCCCAGGGACAAATTTTAAATGACATAAAGGCCAAAACCTCAGCTGATGTTCAGTTTATGAATTACCTCCCGGAACTAGGTGGAATAGGAACTGCCGGGGATATCTATGATCTAAACCGATCAGTTTTTTTCGAACAAATTGAAACTATCCTTCATATTCAAAAAGCAATTATGGTATTATTGTTTGAGAGTAATAAATAAAAATGGCAAAAGAAAACGAAACTACCTCAGTAACAAAAAAGGACCTCCAGTTTATTAAAAAAGAGCTCCTAAAAGAACAAACCGCGCCCCCTTTACATGAATTAGCAACAAAATTGGCCTTTGAAAAAAACGCCAGTCAATTAAACCACGCGGTAAAACAATACAACCCTGATTGCACATATGAACCAGGCGACCTTATCTGCAAGGACTATGATGAACAACTCACAGCCAGCAGTAAGGGCACAGAAGCTTTTAAAGGAAAAGTTGTTCTTAAGGTAATCAATAAAAAATCTTACGAGAGCTATAATTGCGAAATGTTGGAAGTTGACTATACCGGCGGAGGTATTTTTCGTAAATATATCGACTATATGAAAAAGACAAACACCCAGGTGATGCTCCCCTGTAGTCAGGGAGGCAAAGCACAGGCACCTGAAACATTAAAAAAAGAAGAAGACCCCAGGCTGCATGAATTGCCTATGACAAAAAAAGATCTTAAGGCTCTTGAAAAAAACCTGAAAAAAGCCCTATCAAAATCAGATGATTTTTTTCACTGGAATGACCTATGGCAGCTCACAGAAAAACAAATCAAAATCCCAGAAACAAAAATCAAAAAGATTGAAAAATCCTTAAAAAAAACAAAAGAATCAGCTGCAACTACAGATTTAGTCAGTGAATTTATAGGGGTTAGTCCTTCGCATGCTGATTTTCATCTGCATTGCCTCAGTTTAAACCACTTTCTAGAAAAAAAATATAAAAAAAGTTTCATATTTGTTAATCCAACAGGCTGGGGGAAATGGATACTCAGGGATACACTCAAATCATTTGTCCAAGAGGTCCCTTTATCCGCTCCCCAAGCAAAGCTGCCCAAATTCGATAGCGAAACAAAATCAGATTTACTTAAGCAGCAGGAATCCCCCCTAAAAATATACTTAACTTGGAGAGAAATTCTTTCTGGCGGATTAAAAATACCGGCAAATCTGTCCAATTCTTTATCCTCAAGCAGAGAATACATTTTTACAGATTCTGAGTGCGGAAAACAATACCAAGTATATTTTTACCCCAAGACCAGTTTATTTATTGGCCTGCAAGAATTCTACAAACAACACAATGTCACCCAGGGCGCAAGTCTGACTTTAACACAAAAAGACATCATCAACTTCAATTTTGGACTGAAAGAAGCAAAACAAGCAATGTCTGCCCCTATGGTAAAATATGATTTTAAAAAAGATATCTTCACAAGCGCCAAAGAAATATCAACCTCAGCCCTTCCAAACAAAATCCTTCATTTAAGAAACGATACTTTAAAGAAGCTATTTTCACTTTACGACCAGAGGGAGAAGCTTGACCTTCGAGAATTATTAATCATCATTTTTAAAACATTCGGTCTAAAGGGGAAAACGCTGTCTTTACATGTTCAAAGAGCTTATCATCTTGTCGATATACTTAAACATACTACCCTGGAAAACATAAAAATGACTTTACTTCTATCTCCTGAATTTGCCGTATCCGGAAAAAAGGAAGACCTATTTTCCTATCAGGAAAAAATTAAAAAATCCGAAGAAATCGACTATGAGGAACCAATTGAAGCTCCCGGAGCAGTCAAAGCGGAATCCTCAATTCAAGAAATTGAAGAAGAACTTCCAGAAATAGGGACAGTTGGAGAAGTCGAAACTCCGACAATCGTTTTGCAAGAAAAACCTCCTGAAAAAATCATAGAAAAAGAAAAACCTCCAAAAAAACCGAAAAAAGAAAAAAAACCAACGCAAAAAACCAAAGAAGAGCTGCCGCCAGAACCGAGAAAAGAAAAGAAACCAAAGAAAAAAAGACACAAACCTACCCCGGAGGAAGATAAAGGGCCTCGCCAGAAAAAAGGAAAAAAGAGAATTATCGAAGAACAGATCGAACTTGAAGAATCAGAAATGGAAGCCCTATTTGCAGTTAAAGCAGATAAAAAACAAGAAATAGAAGAAATTAAAACCATTCAGGAACCAAAAAAGAAAGAAGAATATGTATCACAAGAGCAAACCGATCAGGCCCTATCCGGCATTTTTGGGGCAAAACTCAAGTCTGCTCTAGTCCAAAAAGACGAAAAAAAACAAGAAACGCCCAAAAAACCAACAGGAACTAAAACAACTAAGGGGACAAAAAAACCAGCAAAAAAGAGCCCCTCAACTAAAACCAAGCCAACAAAAAGCAAAACGACTAAAAACAAAAGTTAGTTAAAAGTCTTATATCTGAATTTCATCCATATCGACATTTCTTATGAAAAATCCAGGTTAAAGGATTTCTCGGGTTGATCCACGCCTCCGAGTTATTTTCATCTGGTCTAAAAGTTCCAGAAGAGGGATTGCAT
>CBFDDY010000202.1:0-4965 GCA_965603705.1 uncultured bacterium
TTTGGGGCATTTTGATAATCATTTCTCTACCATAGGCCTGTTGGGAATGCATGAAGCCTGTATGAATTTTTTAGGAAAAGGGCTCGGTACTCCCGAAGGAAAAGAATTTGCAGTTGAGATTCTAAATAAAATGCGGGAAACGCTTAAGGATTATCAAGAAGAGACTGGAAACCTCTATAATCTTGAAGCTAGTCCAGCAGAATCGAGCTCCTATCGCCTGGCCAGGCTGGATAAGCAGAAGTACGGTCGGATTATAACTGCAGGTACCGATAAGTATCCTTTCCTGACAAATTCTACTCAGCTTAATGTAGATGCCACCCTGGATATTTTTGAGGCCATTCAACATCAGGAAGACCTGCAGACGCTTTATACGGGAGGAACTATATTTCACTCCTTTCTTCCCGAGTCAACGGAAAAAAATACATGCAGAAAACTAGTAAAAAAGATTGCTGAAACCAAGCTTCCTTATTTTAGTATTACTCCCACATTCAGTATATGCAAGAACCATGGATATATTAAAGGCGAAGTTAAAGAATGTCCTGAATGCGGGGAACAGACCGAAGTCTATTCCCGGATTGTTGGCTATTTACGTCCAGTTGCCACCTGGAACGATGGAAAAAAACAGGAGTTTGTTGAACGTACTCCCTATGAGAAAACAGGTTAAAGGAAACGACCGTGGAGTATTTACTTTTTTCCTTTCCCAATTGTGCAAAATGTGATGTGCTTAAAGAGGGCTTAAATAACAGTGGTATGGAAGGAACAGAATATAATCTTACTAAGAAAAAAAGCAAATTAAAGATTAGAGAATATCTGAAGGTCATTAAACGGGATGATAAAGGAGGGATTATTATCCCTACGCTGATATTACAGGACGAGGATGAAATAGAATCGGTTTTAAACAGTAAAGAGGAGCTGCAGGATTGGTTGAGATCAAAGGATTAGAAAAGTTCGCGCCTAAGGATTTTCCCGGTCACATGTCAGCTACCATTTTTACAGGGGGATGCAATTTTCGCTGTCCTTTTTGTCATAATGCAGACCTGGTTTTAGATCCGGAAAGCATTCCTGTATTTCCTTTGGATTTTTTTTTAAGCTTTCTTGATGCCCGTAAAGACTGGTTGGAGGCAATCTGTGTAACAGGAGGAGAACCGCTAATTCATAAAGATCTTGAAATCCTACTGCAGGTAATAAAAGAGCGTGGCTTTTTGGTAAAGATTGATACCAATGGCTCTTTTCCACAGAGGCTTGAAGGTTTGATTAAAAAAAAGCTGGTGGATTTTGTCGCTATGGATATAAAAGCTCCCCTTGAAGAGTATCAAGAGGTTACAAAATCGAATGTGAAGACCACTGATATTCGGACTAGTATTGATCTTATCAGGAGTTCAGGGGTCACCTATATTTTCCGCACGACAGCAGTTCCTGGTCTTTTACGGGTTGAGGATATTGAAAAGATAGGGAAACTGCTTAAGGGAAGTGATCCTTTCCAGCTGCAGAACTTTGTTCCTGAGAACACTATTGACAAGTCTTATATGCAGAAAAAACCTTTTTCCAAGAAAGAATTTAAGGAATTTGCTGATAGCGCAAAAAAACATTTCAAAAAAGTTTCAGTTGAAGGTGGTTGAGCATGAAACTTAAAGTAAAACGTATTCACAAGGATGCCAGACTGCCTGTTTGCGGTCATAAAGGTGATGCCGGTCTGGATATTTTTTCTGTGATTAATTGTATTTTGGAGCCAGGCCAGGCTTTGCCTGTGCGGACTGGGATAAAAATTGCTATACATAAAGGCTATGTCGGCTTGATCTGGGATAAGAGTGGAATTTCGCTTAAGGGAGTTCACCGCCTTGCCGGAGTAGTCGATTCCGGATATCGCGGAGAAATCAAAGTGGTGATGATAAATCTTGGTGATAAACCTTTTATGGTTGACAAGGGTATGAAAATCGCCCAGCTTCTTGTGCAGCCGGTTCAAAAGGTAGAGATAGTCGAGGTAGATGGATTGGATAATACAACCAGAGGAGAAAACGGGTTCGGGAGTACTGGCAAATATTAGCCTGAACTATTTATAAAAAAATGGCGATGTTTATATTATTAATTTCTTTTCAGTGACTCGTGAATAATCCAGGTTAGGCAATGAGAAGTTTTTTTGTTATTTTGTCCCGGCCTTCGAGTCCCGAGAATATTGGCTTAGTCGCCCGTGGCATGAAAAATACGGGATTTAAAGAATTAAGGATTATCTCGGATAGCTCTCTTAATCCAAACTCTTATATTACTGCTGTTCATGCAGAAGAGATCTTAGATAATTCCGGAATTTATTCTGATATATCTACAGCAGTAACTGATCTGGATGTTGTGTTTGCTGCTGCAGCCAGGCATAGAAAAAACTATCCTACCCTTTCTTTAAAGCAGACTGTGAGAAAAATGTTAAAGTTTTCCCCAGAAAGCAGGATAGGCCTCCTTTTTGGGAATGAAAGGACCGGATTGACATCAGAGGAGTTGAATCATTCCAATTTTCTATTTGCTATACCGCAGGCAACATCACAGCCTTCCTATAATCTTGCTTCAGCGGTGCTGCTTACGTTGTTTAGTATTTTCAGCACAGCGGGGGCGAATAAAATGCAGGTTGCCCTAAAAAAGCCGCTTCCCCGCCGGGAACAAGAGGAGTGTATCAGGCTCATTTTGCAGAAATTGGAGGAAAAAAAATTTATCAATCCAGGGAATAAAGCACATGTGATCAGCATGGTCCATGATTTGTTCGGGCGAATGGCCATAACTGCAAAGGATAGGGATTTATTACTGGCAATTTTTTCCAAAGGCCCCGATAGGCATGGTTTATCCCAATGAAGTATCATACATATTGGCAATTTTTATTAATATGGGAGTAGATATATGGATGAAGAAATGAAAGTGATTTTTCCTGGGGGAATGCGAGTGGATGCTAAATGTAAGGGATTTACTATTAAGACCGATCAGCCCGTTTATCAGGGCGGTGACGGTTCTTACCCGGCACCTTTTGACCTTTTTTTAGCCTCTATTGCTACCTGTTCTGGCATTTATGTTCTGTCATTCTGTCAGAACCGGGGGATTCCCCTCAATGATGCTGCTTTGGTTATGCGGACCAAGAGGAACCAGCATACTAAAATGATAGACAAGATCATAATTGAAATCAAGCTGCCTCTGGAGTTTCCGGATAAATACAAAAAAGCTGTAATTAAGGCTGTTAATATATGTTCAGTCAAAGCACATATCTTAAAAGCGCCTGAATTTGAAATAACCTGTTAGAAGCTAAAATAATTGTAATTGACTAATTGATCCAAGGATGATATAAAATTCATTGGATAGGGGTAGATGAAGAAAATTAAAGCTTTTATAGTTGACCATTTTGAGGGTTCATTGATCGCCTTGATCCTGGTGGGGACTCTTGCTATTGCCCTGCTTGTTCAATATAAGCTATCTTTTTTAAATTTTTTTTTCCTTCCGGTCATACTTGCCGGATATTTTTTAGGCAAAAAACATGGAGTTTTGACCAGTGTTTTTAGCGTCCTGATGGTTTTTCTTTATCTGATATTTACTCGGCAGAGTAGTAAATCAGGCCTTTCCTTTTCTATGGATGAGATCATCACTCTTGTTTCCTGGGCCAGCTTCTTAATATTAACCGGTGCTCTTATTGGGGTTATTTCCGAGCAAAGAGAGAAAAGACTTCAAAAAATGAGAAATGCTTATATAGGCATATTGGAGGTCTTGTTTAAATATCTTGAATGCGGGGATGAAATTAAACCCTCTTCTTTACGTATTGCCAGCCTCGCTGGGAAGATCGCTCTTGCTGCTGGGCTTGATACCCGGGAGATGGAAAACATCAAATCAGCTGCTCTTCTTTCTGAAGCAGGGGCCTTGCATACTAATGTAGCCTTTTTTGTGGAAATGACAGATTTCATGGGAGCCGAGATAATAAGTTCGGAAAATTCCCTTGATGATAAGGGTAAAGTGATTTTAAAGTCAACTGCATCTCTTTTAAAAGAGGTGGCGCCTTTATTAAACAGTTTTAACCTGCATTATATCCGGGAAGCTGGGGTTTTACAAAAAGATTTAAATGAAATTCCTATCGGAGCAAGTATTTTGGCTTTAGCCCATATTAGAGACAAAATATCAAATCATGCTCCGCCCTTCCAGGGAGTGGAAGAATATAAATCCATTGTTGATATTAGGAATCTTTCAGGACGTGCTTTTCATACATCTGCTGTTGCGGCCTTTATCCTAGTTAATGAATCCTAAGCCTATCCTGGACAAAGAGGGATCAAGTCTTCATATCCCACATTTTTCTGATATAAAACTAAGGAGAATATAGAAATGTGGAATATGAAGACTTGACCCCTCTTGCAGATGCATGTATTGGGATGGAGAACAGGAACCAAGCGTGGAATCTCCGATTGCTTTTGAAAAGTCATTAAAGGCGACGATCGAACATGGACACAATAACTGCTTAACGCTTGACCTCGTAACTGTTGCTTACTGGTATCAAAAAGAACCACACAAGGCCTTTCCGGAAATGAGACCAAAGGAGGAGAGGCAGAATATGCCGGCAATAGGGCCGGTTGAGATGCATCGTTGGCGAGATGCCTGGCGCCGGGAACATGGAAATAAAAAGCTTTGGGGAAATGAACGCAAATAGCTTTATTTGGGGGCTAGAGAGTCTTTATCGTTATCTGATGTTGAATTAAGGTTTATCCAGCTTAGAACCTGGGCTTCCTTCTGATATATCTTAAAGTTTAAACCGGAAAATATTTCTTTAAGAAAAGGGAAAAAAAATAACTGGTGTTTGTTCCGCAATAGACCGAGTAGGAGGATTTTTCTATTGCCTTTTTACAGCATGTTTCGGTAAAATTAGATTAAATGAGAGATTTAGAAGTGATCCATGAGTTAAAGGGAAGACGTTTTTTATTTGCGGTTGAAACTTCAGATAAGTTAGCTGATTAT
>CBFDDY010000203.1:0-4904 GCA_965603705.1 uncultured bacterium
GTAGTGCTGCTGAGTGACTGGATACTCCGGAGTTTTCTGTGGGGGGGAAGAAGAAGGCGAAGCAGTGATAAAAGCAGTGGTAATGCCGGCGCAATATTGATCATTGTAGCCTTAGCACTGGCAATTTTATCTCCGATTATAGCGCAGTTGATCAAGCTGGCTGTATCACGAAAACGGGAATTTTTAGCTGATGCCGATGGCGCGATGCTGACACGCTACCCTCCCGGTTTAGCTTCAGCTTTAAAGAAATTATCAGCAGATAAAGAACCCCTGGAAGTAGCTAACAAAGCTACAGCTCACATGTATATTATTAATCCGCTTAAGGACCATAAACGCGGTGCAGGCATGGCTAAACTATTCAGCACTCATCCTCCTGTTGAGGAACGCATTGCAGCCTTGGAAAAAATGTGACCTGGATTATTTTTTAGGTTGCATATATTGCAAAATATCATTATAATTATATTTCCCTTAGGTGGGGTCGTAGTTCAGTTTGGTTAGAACGCCGGCCTGTCACGCCGGAGGTCGCGAGTTCAAGTCTCGTCGGCCCCGCCATTATCAATTTTCCTTCCCCTTATGCGACAAAATAGATATAAAGCTGGCTGTTATTAGCAAAAGGGGGTTTGGTGAGGTGCCCTGTCCAGCCAGCCAAACAGGGATTATTCATATAATAGTTTGCTTTGGTTTGTTTGTCAATCACCGGCAGGAGTGATTTTCAGGGCTAATCACATCACCAACTTACGCCCTCTTGACAATAATCAGTGATTTAAAATATAATTAAAATTTAAATTATGGGGGCGAATTGGATTCGACGGAGGTAATGAGACAAAGGTTGCATGCCGAGGTTCCATCTCCCTCGTTAAAAAGGTGGACCTAATTAAGTGCAGATTCTATGCCACTTGCTGCCTAAATATTAGGCATGCCGTTTCTCTGGTGTTTTTCTGTGGCGCCTTAGAGACGTCGACTAGCAGGATAGCGACTTCGGTCTGCTTTGAGCCGGGTGAGCGAAATTTCATCAGAGCTGGTTTTATAGTGCCTTTCCTCTTCAGGAGCTATGGAACGAGAATAAAGAAGAGGATAAGCATGTAGAGACCTTTCGTCGAATATCTTCGGACGCGGGTTCGATTCCCGCCGCCTCCAGATTAATAACCTGGATTATTCACGAGTCGAGGTTACCGTAGATACGAGATACAGGGTATGAAGCTGTAGACTCTACTGCGAATACCCTGTAACGAAGTGGATGCGGTAAGATCGGCTTGCTTGTAGAGTAAAAAATGTCGATTATAAATAGAGATTATAATGTGAATGAAATGGTTTATTGAGTTTCTATAGGAATCAATGTAAAGTACTGATTAATAAATATGTATCATACATATCGACATTTTTTATGAATAGTGCAGGTTAAGAAGAAGTGAGTGAGTGATGCAAGACAAAAAAATGCGAAATTTTAAACGGATTTTTTTATTAATTATCCTTTTATCTCCAGGAATCTTATTTCTTCAGAGTATGGCGGATTTAAAGATATCAGTCAAGGATACGGATGATTCCAGCCGGATAATATTAGAGTCTTCCAAAAGTTTAAGTACGAGTGTTGAAAGAAGCGGTTCTTACCTTATGGTAAGGATCAGAGCTGATCTCCCCTATAAAATTCAGCGACGTTCTTTTAACAGCCGCTATATTGAATCGCTGGGTTGGTCGCATGGTGCTGGTTTTTATATCCTGAACATCAAAACAGCATTAGCAAAATTTTCTTTTGTATCTTCAACTTTTAAAGCTCCCTATAGGCTTATCATTGATATTATGCCGGAAGGAGCAGGAGAAAGAGAAAAGGGTGAGATAATTGTTGAAAGCAGCAGGGATGCCTATTCGGATTCTAATAAGGTTGATATTGATCAGGGGATAAAAACTATTGTTATCGATCCTGGCCATGGAGGCCTGGAAGTCGGCGCTATAGGTAAGTTTGGGACGCTTGAAAAAGAAATTACTCTGGATATCAGCCGCAAACTGAAAGAGATAATCGAACGGAATCTTGCCTATCGGGTTATATTAACGCGGGATAATGATTTTGATGTTTCTCTGGAAAATCGTGCTGCCAAAGCTAACAATAACCGTGCTTTTGTGTTCATCAGCATCCACGCCAATGGATTTTTCCGTAAAGAAGCCCGAGGATCAGAAACGTATTTTCTAAACTTGAATGCCACTGATGAAGAGGCCAGGAGATTGGCTTATTTAGAAAATAATTCTTCCGAACTTAATACGGTTGAAGGGGAAAATGAGGATGATATAAAAATGATCCTCTGGGATATGGCTCAGGCGGCTTATTTAATCCAAAGCAGCCAATTAGCCGAATTGATCCAGAACGAGCTCAACACTCTATTAGGGACTTTAAACCGGGGCGTAAAACAGGCCCCTTTTAAAGTGCTGACCGGAGTAGCCTGTGCCGCCGTGCTTGTTGAAGTGGCTTTTATTTCTAACCCTGACGAAGAACGAAGGTTAATGAAAAGTGAATTTCAAAATAAGATCGCCCTGGCTGTCTATAGAGGCCTTGCTAATTTTCTTAAACTGAATTTACAGAAGTGATAACATAAATGAGTGTAAGACAATACGCCTTCCTAATTGCCCTTTCAGTTCTTCTTATTGTTTTAGTTATTATGTTTTTTGAATGCGGAGAAGAAAAAAAAATGGTTTCGGAGCCAGTTGCCCAGATGTTAGATTCAGAGGAGATTTCAGGTGAAGAACCTGAAACAAAAATGGTTTCCCTTTTTTTCCTGACAGAAAGAGATGACCTTCTGCATCCGGAAGTAAGAGAGATTAAAGCAGAGGTAGTATTAATTCTACAGGCAAAACTAGTGATAAGAGAGCTTATTAAAGGCTCTTATAATGGAGGGATATCACCTATTCCTGTAAAGACAAAGTTACGAGAGCTTTTTATCACAGATGACGGAATTGCCTTTGTTGATTTTTCCAAAGAGATCCAGGATAATCAATTTTATGGTTCCGCAGGGGAAATAGCTGTTGTTTTTTCTATTGTCAACACGCTTGCCTATAATTTTAAGTCGATAAAGAGAGTCTTTATATTAATTGATGGCAGGGAAAAGGAAACTTTAGGTGGGCATATTGATTTAAAGCGGCCTCTTTTGCCCCGTTTTGACCTGGTAGTGAATCTCCCTGGGTGAGGATAATTGAATAGATTAACGCGGGCAGCAATAGTTGGTTTTCCAAATGTGGGTAAGTCCACTTTATTTAACCGGCTTTTAAAGCAGAAAAGATCACTAGTGCACTCTTTGCCTGGGATGACCCGGGATTGGGTGTCTGCCTCCTGCAGACTTAAAGATAAAGAATTTATGTTGGTTGACACAGGAGGATTTTTTGATTTTGAGCAGGATCCTTTTTCGCGATTAGTAAAGGAAAAGGCCTGGGAAGCGTCCCGTGATGCAGATATATTGATCTTTGTGCTTGATGGAAAAAGGGATCTATTACCTGCAGAAAAAGAACTTTATTTTTCTTTAAAGAAACTGAATAAGCCTGTTTTAGTAGTTGTAAACAAAGTAGATTCTTTAATGGGAGAGGAGAAACTGGGAGATTTTTTTCAACTCGGGAATGAATCGATTATTCCAATTTCCGCAGAACACAAGAGAAATATAGATATGCTGGAAAAGGCTTTAAAGGAAATTCTCCCTGCTACCAAAGCGGCGGAAACTGAAGGCAGTCCCTTAAGGATAGCTTTGGTAGGACGGATTAATGTGGGGAAATCATCGATTGTTAATATGTTGAGTGGTCAGGAAAAACTAATTGTAAGTCAGATTCCCGGAACTACCAGGGACAGTACAGACACCTTGATTTATCGGGAGAAAAAGGCATTTTGCCTGGTCGATACAGCAGGCATACGCAAGCTGAGTCATACACGTGATAATCGGGAAAAGGCAGGTATTATTAAAGCAAAAAAAGACATTATGCGTGCTGATGTAGTTTGCCTGGTTATGGATGCGCAAGAATTTCCTGTCCGCCAGGATACAGCTATTGCTCATTTAGCATATGATTCAGGGAAACCACTTCTAATAGCTTTGAATAAATGGGATTTAGTAAATAAAGAAAATAAACCGGATAAACATTTTAAGGTGAGAGTCTATGAAAAAATGGATTTTATTGTCTATGCTCCCCTGCTTTTTACTTCTGCCTTATCCGGAAAAAGAATTATTAACATCCTTGATTTAGCAGAAGAAGTATATTCTAATGCAAGCAAAAGAATCTCCACATCCAGTTTAAATGATTTTTTGTCCAGGGTAAGTGAAGAGTACCCTCCCTTATCCAGAAAAAAAACCCGAATAAAGATAAAATATATGACTCAACAGAACGTGTTTCCTCCTACATTTATCCTTTTTACTCATTCTGCGGCATCTCTCTCTCCTGCATATGAGAAATATTTTATCCGCCGCCTGCGAGAAAACCTGGATCTGCAAGGAACTCCCATCCGTATTTATCTTAGACAGAATTGAAGAAAATTGAGGTGTTGAGTTTTGGTTTTTCCCTTGACTTTTGGAGCAGATTCCATTATAAATTTCTTTTCTATTGAAAGTGTAAGGAGGTCGTTATGTTTCGAAAAGACATAAACACTTTGCTGCTGGTTCTTGTAGCTGTGGCCGTGGTTTTTTCTTTTACCAGTTGTAAGAAACTCAGCATTAATAATCTTAAAGCGAACCATTATTTCTCCAGGGCTAACCATAATTTTACAGAACAGTTATACCGTGATGCTATTGAAAATTATGAGAAAGCCTTAGAGTATAACCCGGAATTAATCGAAGCTTACCGTTTTGTTGGGGAGGCATATAAAAAGCTTTATAAACCAGGATTAGACAATGAAGCTAATAATGAAAGAGCCCAGCGTTCTTTGGATGCCTTGACTAAAG
>CBFDDY010000204.1:0-4866 GCA_965603705.1 uncultured bacterium
GCCGGTCAGTTGTTAACTAAGATAATCAATGCTATGGAGTATAAGAGAGAGGATGTCTATATTACCAATATTGTCAAGTGCAGGCCTCCGGACAACCGCAATCCAAACATAGAGGAAATGGAGAAATGCCAGCCCTTTTTATTTGAGCAGATAAAGTTTATTCAGCCTAAAGTCATTGTTGCTTTAGGAAATGTACCAAACCATTTTTTCCGAAAGAGGAGAGAAGGAATAACTTCTCTGCGAGGAAAATTCTATAAATATATGAATATCCAGGTGATGCCGACCTTTCACCCTTCCTATTTAATCCGCAATGAAAACAATCGGCAGTTAAAGCGTTTAGTATGGGAGGATATGAAAAAGGTACTTGCCTTCATAGGTAAGAGATGACCTTATATGCGGAAGTAATTGTCCCTCTTCCCCTTGAAAAGACCTTTTATTATATTGTGCCGGAGAGTTTTAAAGAAAAAATTAAAATCGGCTCGAGAGTGCTTGTCTCATTTAGGAACAGGCTTTTGACGGGATTTATTGTTAAACTGCACTGGAAAAATCCGGCCGATAAATACCAGCTTAAAGAGATCAAAGAACTATTGGATGATAAGCCTGTTTTTACTTCCCCTTTCCTTACATATACTCGGAAACTGGCTGCTTATTTTTATTCATCCTGGGGTAGCCTTTTACAAGCCTCTATTCCTCCATCCCTGACAGCTAAAAGCCGAAAAAGAGTTTCCTTTTCTGAGAAAGCTGGCAAAGGGATAGACATGGGATCCCTTTCAAATGATGAGAAAAAAATATTACTGCTTTTACAAGAAAAATCATATATGGAATCTTATCTGAATAGGAAACTAAAGATTAGGGATTTGGGAGGACGTCTTCAAAGCCTTGAGAAGAAAGGCCTGATTTTCAGGAAAGAGGAGGTTCAAAGAAAAAGGCGTAATAAAGATAAGCCTGATATTCCTTCAGCTATGCAGCTTGTGATTGACTTTTCCCAGGATAAAAAATCTATTCAAGCTGCCGGTAAACTGGTAGAGAGCCTGGGTAAGCAGGCTTTTTCTCGGTTTTTTCTCTATGGTTCCGCTGAGAAAAGGGAAGGTGTATATTTTTATCTTATTAAGCGCTGCCTTGCTCTGAAAAAGCGAATTATATTCCTGGTTCCTGAGATTGCATTTACAGAAGATCTTATTCAGAAAGTAATGAGGAGATTTTCGGGAAATACAGCAATACTTCACAGCAGGCTTACTGAAAAAAAGAGGGAACTGGCCTGGAGGACAATCAAGGACGGGGCGGCTGAAGTTGTCATTGGCACCCGGTCTGCAATTTTATCTCCAGTAGAAAATGTAGGGTTAGTGATCATAGATGAAGAACAGGATGACTCTTACTATCAGAGGCAAAATCCTGCTTATGATGCAAGGATAGGAGCTTGGCTTAAAGCAGAGCAGGCGGAGGCTCTTTTGGTCTTGGGCTCTGCCTTTCCTTCTGTAGAGGCCAGGTTCAGAGCTGTAAAACAAGGTTATTTAATTAATTTAGAAAAAATCCCCCCCCCCGGCCAGGTGGAAATAGTAGATGAAGGAAAAGAAACGAGGCTGGTTTCGGACTCTCTATATAAGCAGATTAAATCAAGGCTGGCCAGAAAGGAACAGGTGCTGGCCTTTGCCGGCCGAAGAGGGTATTCTGCTTTTCTTAGCTGCTCAAGGTGTTCTTATATCCCCCGTTGCAAAAACTGTGATATCAGTTTGGCTTATCACAAAAATAGGGGAGAGCTGGTTTGTCATTACTGCGATTACGCTATTAAATATATGAATGCTTGCCCTGAATGTGGAAGCAAAGTTGTCCAAAAAAAAAGTATAGGAGTGGAGGTAATAGGAGAAGCGTTTAAGAAGAAATTCCCTAAGAAAAGTATTGCTGTTTTTCATGCTGATGAGGTCAGTAATAGGCGCAGACAGGAAAATATCCTATCCCGTTATAAAGATAGGAAAATTGATATTTTGGTCGGTACTTCCATGTTGGCTCACCGGCTTGACTTGCCGCCTGCTTCTATGGTGATTATTTTTTACCCTGAAATTACCCTGGCTCTTTCTGATTATAAAGCGGCCCAGAAAACCTTTCTGAGCATATCCCAAATGTTGAGATATTTAAAGAGGGATAAAAATTCTCGGGCTGTTATCATGACTGCTATGCCAAATAATTTCTCTATCAAAATGGCGGCCTCCGGCGATTACCATGCCTTTTACGAGCAGGAGATTCAATACCGTAAGATTATGAATTATCCTCCTTTCTCATGTATGGCTGAAATTGTGTTTCAGGATGAAAAATTAAGGGTATTGGCTGAAAAATCCCGACAGTTTGCTGCCCGGGTGAAAAAAAATGAAGATATCGAGGTGCTGGGGCCGGCCCTGGCTCCGGTTGCCAGAGTAAGGGGGAGAAACCGGATTCAGGTGATATTAAAAGCAAAGAGTAAGAAAGAAATAGATTCTGTTCTGAAATCAGCCTTCAGTAAAAGCCGCATTAAGAAATCTGTATATATTTATGAGTAGTTCAGGTCAGTCTCTGGGTCAATTATTTCCTTTTATTAAACGAATATCCAGTTGTTTGTAAATGTAGAAATAGTCTTCATTTTCTTCTGGATCATAACCTGGGGGAGGTTCAGTATGAATCCAATCGGTTTCTGGTTGGCCTTGAATAGTAACAATAGTGTCAATGGTTAGTTCATTCTTTGTTGGCCCGACATAATTGATCGTGGCGATCCCATTACTATCTGTAATAGCATAGGTTTTAGTATAGCCGTCAGAGAATTTTCCGGGTCCGGAAAGGATTTTGAAGAAAACTTTTTTACCTGTTAGGGGGGTTCCTTTCAGTGTGAAAATACCGCGGATCACTGACTCAGGTCTCTCTAAAGTGCACCATAAAACATTAGGGAAAGCTTGCAGCTCAAAGCCTATATCATCAGGCCCGATATCATATATATCTTTTAGGATCATAATAGGGGTCTGTTCCGCAATAAGATCTTTTCCTTCCCAGGCAAGGTAGGCATAGATGTATATTTTAAAGTCATCCTCTCCCCCCTTACCTATATCTATCAGTTCCTGTTCGGTCGGTCCGGAGTAAGTAAATGAAACATTTCCGTTTGAATTAGTATTTTTAGTTAAGACTGTCTGTTGGTTGTCTAAAAAACCAACATAGGCTCTTGTTCCAGCTGAATCAACGATCTCAAAATGAATGGATCTATTGGCTATGGGGACTCCATCGAATTTTTTTAAAGTTGCTGTGATGGTTGTTGTGCCGCGGGAAGGGCCGGCATATAGTACATTTGGAGAGGCAGTAAGATTAAGAAGCACAGCAAGAGTAGAGGGCCCGGTAGGCCCGGGATGATCAAAGTTTGACCTTGAGCATGAAGTAAAGATGATCAAGCTCAAAATGCAGATAAATAGCGCGGTTATATATATTTTAGTTTTCATTTTCAGCCTCCACTCTTATTTGCATAATTAGCAAAAAAGATATCCAAGTATCCTGTGGCTTTAATATTTTTATTGGCCATGTCATGTCCGAAAAACTCAACTTTTGCATGAACCTGGAGGACTCCCACATCCCTTGCGGCCTGAAGATTGACTAGAGGAGGCTCCAATTTGGCAACTTCCCGGACAATCACAAAGGATACTCCGACTTCACTGTCTACAGGGATGTTAACTGACATTTGCCCTTCGAAAGAATAAGGGACATAAACGCCTTCTGTATTATTGCCATCTGAGCGGAAATAAGTAACAACATAGCGGTCGAGCGTAATGTCATTATACTGAGAGGGCCCTGTAACTGAGAGAGGATTAAGCAGTTTAGTTCGCAGGGTGGCAACAGCTGTGTCGGCATAGATGGTTTCTACATCAGTCGTGGGATCTTGATATAGCACATCTGATTGGAGAAAGTTTGCTTCATTATCTTCCATATCCTGCCCCATTATGCTTTCGACCACAAGCATGCTGCTGGAGTCGGTCTCATTTTCAACAGCATTGCAGGAGATAAAGAAACAGATTGCCGGAAGGATTACCATTAACTTTAATAGATAATTTACCTTTTTCATTTGTCTCTACCTTTTTTATTTAATTATTCTGGGGGTAATAAAGATCAATAATTCCCGGTTTACTTTTGTGCGTGCAAATGACTTGAATAGATTCCCCAGAATGGGTATTTTATGCAGGAGAGGAACTTTTTCTCGGGTGATTGAATCTTCTGTTCTATATATTCCTCCGATAACAGTGGTACCGCCGTCCGGTATCATAACTGTAGTTTGGGCGCTTTGAGTGGTTATGGGAGGGATGCCATTGACCAGGTTAGAGAAGTCGGCTGCATTGTTTCTGATTTGAATCGTCATAATGATAGTACCTTCGGCCGTGATCTGCGGGGTAGCAATTAATTCCAAAGCAGCGTTTACATACCGGGTTGTTACTGTAAAATTGGCGACTGTTTGTACAGGTATCCGTCTTCCCTGGATGATCTGTGCTTCCATATTATTCTGAGTTGTTACTTTTGGAGCTGATATGATCCGGCCTGTACCTGATGTTTCAAGGGCTGTTATTGCCATGTCCAGTCTGATTGTATCTAGAACATTAGCCATTGAAAGACCTACAGCAGTTGAAAATGATGGAGCCGGCAGGTTGATCCCGTATCCTCCCAGAGGACCGCCGACGCCTTTGGTCACAATTCCCTGAGGGATGAGAGCTCCGTTAGCCTGTATACTATTGGGGAATTGTAAAGATGTTTGATTTCCGTAAAAAGGATCCGACATTCCCCTCCAACCCCACTGGACTCCGAGGTTACGGATGAAATTCGAAGAAGCTTCGACGATACGAGCTTCGATTGAAACCTGAGGAGTTGCTG
>CBFDDY010000205.1:0-4858 GCA_965603705.1 uncultured bacterium
GTATATGTAGGGCGTTGTTAGAGAAACCCGGAGAAAAGGTTGTTTGTAATCGTTGCTTGGATAAAATTAGACTGAACAGGTCTCCTTTTTGTTTGAGCTGTGGTAGGTTTTTTAATGCTCAGGGGAAGCCCCATCTATGCGCTGCTTGTATTCGCTCAAGGCCAACGTGTTCATATCATCGCTCATTTAGCTTATACCAAGGAGTTTTAAAGGATACTATTCTTCTGTATAAATACAAAAAATACAAAGTATTGGGAAAGCTTTTGGCACGGCTTGTTTATCAAGGCCTAAAAAAGGATGATCGTCTATGGTGGGGTGTAGAAGTTCTCATACCGGTGCCTCTCCACCCAGCCCGGAAAAAAGCCCGCGGTTTCAACCAATCCAGAGTGTTAGCCCGAGAACTCGGGGAGATAGTAAATATTGGTATTATTGATGGAGTTCTTGTCAAGCCTGTTAATGTTCCTCCTCAAACCACCCTGACGGCAAAGGAACGGAGAAAAAATATTAAAGGGGCATTTAAGGTCAGAGATAAAGCAAAAATAAAAGACAAAACTATCCTTTTAGTAGATGATGTATTTACGACAGGAGCTACGATCCAGGAATGCAGTACTGTTTTAATAAATGCCGGGGCTAAGGAAGTCAGAGGGATTACAGTCGCCCAGGCTTGAAATTAAAAAATAAGATATAGTTCCTACCTGGATGGCCCCTGGATTAGAATAGTTACTTCCCCTTTGATTATTTTGGACTTAAGCTTATGGAGCAGTTCCTCTGCAGAGCCGCGGATAAATTCTTCAAAAATTTTGGTCATCTCCCGTGCGATTACAATCTGGCGGTCGCTGAGTGTGTGTTGGATAGTATCAAGGAAGGATATAATTTTTCGGGGTGGGAGATAAAAAACAAGAGTTGCGTCAATGCTTGAGAGGGATTGCAAAAGTTTTTTTGTCGCTTGTTTTTTGACCGGGGGGAATCCTAGGAATAGAAATCTATGAGTGGGCAGCCCGGCAGCACAAAGGGCGGTCGTTACTGCGGAGGCGCCAGGAATAGGAACAATCTTGATATTCTCATTTATTGCTGCCCGGACAAGAGGAAAGCCTGGGTCTGAGATGCAGGGTGTTCCGGCATTAGAGATCAAGGCTACATCAGTCCCCTCTTTTAGCAGGCTCATGATCTGTTTTGCTTTTTGTTTTTCTTTGGGCTGGTAATAGCTTATGAGTTTATTTCTCAGCTTGTATTTATTAAATAGTTTTCTGCTGTGGCGGGTATCTTCACAAGCAATCACTGCCACTGTTTCAAGAATTTTTAATGCTCTTAATGTCAGATCATCAAGGTTCCCGATGGGAGTAGCTACGATGTAGAGAGTACCAGTCATGCTAATTTTCCTGGTCATAAGGGAAGAGAGTATCATTGCCGGTTGTTAGTTCTGATAATTTAGCAATGAGAGGCATTCTGCGTTTGAATTCAGAGTTTTTTATCATATTGATTATTTTGTCGACATTTTTTTTTGCGAAACCAGAAGAAATAAGTTCATCCTGCGATTTTTTTTTGTCAATTAGCTGAAGCAATATTTTATCGATCTCGCCGTATGAAAGGCCAAGATCATCCTCATCGGTTTGTCCACTCCAGAGCCCGGCAGTCGGTGTTTTTGTAAGTATATTGGCAGGAACTCCCAGATGACGACCCAGTTGCCGTACTTGTGTTTTATAAAGGTCTCCTATCGGGTTAATAGCACAAGCCATATCACCGTGAATAGTCCCATATCCAATTAAGAGCTCTGTCTTATTACTGGTCCCAAGGATCAGGGCGTTTTGGCGGGCGGAAAAATCGTACAGGATCGACATCCTTTCCCGGGCCATTTTGTTGCCAATAAGAACTCTTTTTTTTGTGGGATAGCGGGAATAGAAAGCATCGACTGAGGGAGAGATGTCTATTGTTACAGAAAGAATTCCCAGAATATGGGCAACATCTTCGGCCTCTTCAATATCTTTAGGGAATGAATCTCCATATGGCATTATCAGCCCGGTTACATTATCAGCCCCAAGTGCTCGGGAAGCAAGAAATGCTGTAACAGTTGAGTCAAGGCCGCCTGAAAGGCCGAAAACTGCTTTTTTTATATTAATTTTATATAGTTCTTTCTGGATGAATTTTGTCAGAAGTTTTTCAACGTCTGCTTCATTGATCTTCATTCTTATTATCCTTCTTTGATATTTTTCCTTTATATTGACTTCCGCTTTTCTAGTTTAAAAATTATCATAATTTCTTATACTTTTCAATTTTTTTGAGTAGTTCAGGAGAACTTGAATTATAATTTTGATATTTATTTGAAATATAATATAATTAGACACTATAAAATGAATATTGAGCACATTGGGAATTATCTCAGGAACATTTATTTTGAAAAAAAGATGGGACAACTCTCTTTTCGGCATAAAGGAACTCAAAAATATCTTTTTTTTATGAATGGGGATTTGATTTATGCTCAGACAAATCAGTCTCAGGAATTGTTGGGAGAAGTGCTGTTTAAATTAGGGAAACTCTCTGAAAAAGACTATGACAGGATCGATGAATACATAGAACCAAAAAAAAATCTAGGAGAATCATTGATCGAGAATAATTTGATTTCCAGAGAAGATTTAAAAGATGGCTTGATTCATCAGATGAGAGAAATTACCTTGAATATTTTTTCTGTATTTGACGGAAATTTTAGATTTCAAGCTAAGAATAAGTTTTCCGAAGATACTTTTGATGCCAAGATCTCCATTCCTGTACTTATTGAAGATGGCATAAGGCGGATGAAATTTGATGCGCATTTAAAATCTTTTTTGGCGCAGGAGCTGATTTATCCAGGGGAAAAAAGATTTTATTTTCGTTTGACCGAGGAAGAAAAAGAAATATTCGAGCTAATTAAGGAAAAGACATCAGCTGAAGACTTGCTGAATAATTTCCATTTTGATGAAGAACGTTTTTGGAAGAGTCTTTATCTTTTTTACTGCCTTTGTTTGATCGATGTGGCAGAAAAAAGTCAAGCAAAAAAGAACAAAGAGAGCGAGAAAATGCCGGAAGAGCAAGAATTTCAAAAGCGGATAGATGATGTTCTGATATTCGGGCAGAAGATTTTAGCGTTAAATTATTATCAGGTATTACAGGTCTCCTCAGATTCATCCCCAATCGAGGTCAAGGCGGCTTATTTTAAATTAGCAAGAAAATATCACCCTGATCTTTTCAGAAGAAATCTGTCGACTGAGATAAAAAATAAGATCGATGACATTTTTGATAAGATAACAAAAAGCTACCATACCCTCAGCGATGATAATAAAAGGGAGGAATATAACAAAAAGCTTGATTCCCCAAAAAAAGGAAGTAAAAAAGATCTGGAAAAACGGGCTGAAATTAAATTTCGCCAAGGTAAAACTCTTTATAACCAGGCCAGATATAAAGAGGCTCAGGTGTTTTTCGAAGAAGCAGTCCGGCTGAGTCAGAATAAAGGGAATTACTTTTTACTTCTGGCTATGTCACAGTCAAGGATTATTTTATATAAACGGAAAGCTGTGGAAAATTTCAAGAAGGCAATAGAGCTTCAACCCTGGTTTCCGGATGCCTACTTGGGACTGGGGATGTTATATAAAAAGGAAGGAATGCCTACTCTGGCCTCCAACCAGTTTAAGAAGGTATTAAACGTAGATCCGGATAATAAGGCGGCCTTAAAAGAATTGGGTTTAATCGATCCTAAATTAAAGAAAAAAAGCCTGAAAGATATTCTTTCAATGAATTTTTTTGGGCAGGGAAAAAGAAAAAAAAAGTAAATTTTATTTTTCTTTTATCAGGTCAAGGAATTCACTTTCTATGAGAGTCACTGTGCCAAGTTTTTGTGCTTTTTCTAATTTTGATCCTGGCGCTTTTCCTGCAACAAGGTAATTGGTTTTGCGGCTGAGGGATGAAGTGACAGCTCCACCCAGGTTATTGATCTTTTCCTTGGCTTGTTCACGCGTCATGCTGCTGAGACTCCCGGTTAATACGAATAGCTTCCCCTCCAGATAGGCGTCTTCTCTGATTGATGATTCCAGCGAAGAAAAATTTAAACCGGCTGCTTCAAGTTTTCGGATAAGTTTTATATTCTCCGGCTGTTTAAAGAAAAAGATAATGCTTTCACTAACTTTAGGTCCAATATCTTTTATGGCAAGAAGTTCCTCAGGCTTGGACTCAGTAAGCTTTTCCATGTTTTTATAATGGGAGGCCAGGATTCTAGCTGTATTTTCTCCTACATATCTTATACCGAGAGCAAAAATCACCCGGAAGAGACTCTGATTTTTTGATTTTATGATCTCATCCATAAAGTTTAGGGAGCTTTTCCGCCCCATCCTTTCGAGTTTATCCAGGTCTTTGAGGCTCAATGAATATAGGTCCGGTATCTCAGTTACCAGCTTCTTGTTTATTAACTGGGCGACCAGAGCATCTCCCAGACCTTCTATGTTCATTGCTCGGCGGGAGGCGAAATGAAGAAGAGATTTTCTCATAATCGCCGGACAGGAGGGATTAATGCAGCGTGACACCTTTTCTTCTTTGGGTTTAAATATTTTTGTTTGGCAGACTGGGCATAAAGTAGGGAATGGGAAAATTTTTTCCTGGCCAGTCCGTTTTTCTTTTATCACAGATACTACTTTGGGGATTACGTCTCCGCTGCGTTCGATTAAAACTGTATCTCCTTTTCTGATCTCTTTTTTTTTAATTTCATCTTCGTTGTGAAGAGTAGCCCGGCTGATAGTTATGCCGGATAGCTTGACTGGCTCCAAGAACGCGACCGGCGTTAATGCTCCGGTTCTACCGACTTGGATCACTATGTCATTTATTTTTGTTGTTGCCT
>CBFDDY010000206.1:0-4850 GCA_965603705.1 uncultured bacterium
AGGGATCCGGCCTTATCTATATCAGCTATCTGAACCTCCCAACCAAGGATGGTTTCATCCTTCCAACATCATTTCCTCTAAGTAGTGTATATAAGAATAAAAAAGATGAGAAGATATATAATGAGGTCGTCAAACACCTCCGCATCCTTGAAAACGACATCTCCAAGCAGCCCGGCCTCTTCAAAAGGTTTGGAAACCCCGATCATCCCCTGTTGCTCGCCATCCGCGGCGGCTCGGTATTTTCCATGCCGGGAATGCTGTCAACAGTGCTGTTCGTAGGCATGAACGATGAGATTGTAAATAGTCTGGCTAAGAAGAATCCCTGGTGTGCCTATGACTCGTATCGGCGGTTTCTCTCTTCATTCGGGCAGACTGTATGGGGCATAGACATGGAATCATACAATATCGTAGAAAAAATCAAACAGCGATACAAAGTGAAATATAAATACGACCTGCCTTGGGAAAAAATGAAGGAGATCGCTGATGCGACAAAGAATATCCTCCAAAAAGAGGGATATGGCGAGGCTTTGGAGGATATGCTTCGAGATCCTATCAAACAGTTATTCACGGCCTTGCGCGCTGTATTCGATTCCTGGAACAGCAAAGCAGCTTGCCGATATCGTGAGATCAAGGGCATTTGCAACTCATGGCAAACAGCAGCGATAGTCCAGGAAATGGCAATGGGGAACCATAAGAGCGATGATATTAGCGCCGGCATGGACGAAACCCAGGCATCACTTACCGGAGTGATTCCAAGGAGCCATATCACAGAGCTGGGTATACGCACCCTTACAGGAGACTTCAAATTTTCTGCTGCAGGAGACGACCTCGTCAGCGGTTTGACAAAGTCAATATCTTTCAAGCCTATCGAGGAGCTCGAGTCGTTAATGCCTATGCTAGCCCGACGCCTTCGCCACAGCGCCGCTAAGCTACGGCGGTTTATGGGAACAGACCAGGAAATAGAGTTTACTGTCGAGCACGGAGTTCTCAGCATCCTCCAAGCCAGAGCAGCTGAGATTGGGAAGAATCGAAGGATTACGGCCTTTAAAGATCCAGGCAAAGAGGCAACCCAGGGTATCGGTATTCGCGGCGGTGCTTTTCGCGGCATTGTTACCTTCGACAAAGAGGAACTTGATAAGCTCAGGCAAGAGGATCTTTCAGAGCGAGACGACGTAGACGGCTTGATCTTGGTCCTAGAAAGTCCAGCTCCGGAGCATATCCCCTTGATCCTCTCAGCTGACGCTTTGCTCGCATCCAAAGGCGGGTCGACTTCTCACGCCGCTATTGCGGTCAACGGTATTGAAAAAAGAGACTACAACGCAGTCATGGGCGCAACAGGCTTGCAGGTAGACTCACATAAACGCGAAGCTGTGATTGTCGGGAAAGACGGTTCAATTCGCTATAAGATCCGTAACCGCGATATTATCTCTATCCACGGTTCAATGGGAAGTGTGTATATAGGGACCCGCTTAGTGAAATCGGACTTTCCATCCAATACCTGATTTCATTCTCCCCTCTTTCAACAAATACTTAACCTAAACTATTCATAAAAAAATGGCGATGTTTTTATTATTATTTATTTTCAGTAATATGCAAGATTCTTTCGAAAATGGTAATTTTACCTCTTTTCTCGTTTTTGTTTTTAACTTTAATCGCCATTTTTTTACCTTCTGGGCGAGCCGATCTCACTACATCTGCTTCGTTACAGGGCACTTGCAGTGAAGTACCACAGCTGCGCACCCTATGCCTCGCATCTGCAGCAACCTCGACTCGTGAATAATCCAGGTTAAAAAGCAGAAAAAACAGAAAATAGTGAATGGTAAATGGTAAATAGAAAAAACCGTAAAACGTGAAATTTTAGTTTAAAGTCTTAAATCTTATGAAATTCTGGTGTGGTTGAAGCGACATTGAAGATTTAGCCTTCTGAGAGCTCTTTTAGAGGGAACCCGGCAAAGCCGGGCTTCGAGTATGTCTGACCCACGGACGGGGGGAGTTACGCAGAAGCCGAAAACAGAGCACGATGAATGGCGTGAAAAATCTGAACGAGCACAAGCCACACCCGAATTTTATATCCTTCACCGCGAATACCCTGTAACGAAGCAGAGGCGAACTTATCAATTAAAACCTTACTGTATATCAGTGATTTTTATATTCCGTATATCTAGGCTGGTACCTACTGCTTTTTCCAGCTTTGCCAGGGCCAGGTTATAGTCAATAAGGGCTTTAAGCTCAGAGGAACGGGCTGTAGCCATTTCTTCCTGGTACTGAAGGACAAAATAATTAGTTGTCAGCCCGACATTTAGCTTCTTCTCCTCTGCTTCCAGCCGTTTTGCCGCCAATTCTCGCGCCACCCTGTAGGCCTCTACCCGCTTGGAATTTGTATTGATATCTCTCACTGCATCCTTGACTTCCAATACAGCCAGTTTCTTCACATTTTCCTGGGAAACAAGACTCTGCTCCAGCTGCATCCTGGCTTTAACTAAATCAGCTCTGGAAGTGAAATTACTCAAAGGAACACTTAAAGTAAGCCCGACTGTCCAGTTTTTATAAAGCTGGTTAAAGGCATCCTTGATAGAACTTCCAGCAATTCCCTCTTCTTTACCGACTATTATACCGGAGAAGGGATTGTCATTTAGATAAAGAACCCTGTCTCCAGAAATTCCCGGACTCCAGTAGGAAAAGTCTAAGCTTAATCCAGGAAGCATCTGGTTTTTAGCAACCTTAAAATTCAATTCATTGGTTTTTATTGTTGTTGCATTAATTTTTATATCAGGCCGGTTTTGTACAGCCTGTTGTAATGCTGCCTCAAAAGAAACGGTAACCTTCTCAAACCTCGGTTCATCTAGGGGCATGATTTTTTCAAGCTCTGCTCCCCCTTCTATGGAAAGGTTAAGCAGGTTTTTTAGATTATCCTCCATCTTCCGGATAAGTGTTTCAGCCTGGAGAATATCAGCCTCACGAGTGGCAACTACTGCCTCAGCATTAAGGATCTCTATAGGGGCGATTTTGCCGACTTCTACTTCTTTTTTATTCTTTTTCAGCAAGCCTTTGGCCAGCTGCAGGGATTGCTGTTTGACTTTAAAATCTTCGATAGCATAAACCAGATTCCAATATCCTTCTTGGACCAGATATACTGTATCCATAAGTATAGTTTTAAACTGGTTTTGGGAGATATCCAGGTTGTTCCGGGCAAGAAGAATCTCTTTGCGGCTGACTTTGAAACCGAAATCCTTTAAAAGCGGCTGGGAAAAATCAAATCTGAGGGTACTTCCAAAGCGGGGATTAATAAGCTGGAATGCCGCATTAGTATCTGATTTATAGCTTTCTAAAGAAATCGAAAAATTTCCTCCATAGGGGATCTTCTGGTTCACAGACAAAGAGTAGTTTCTATATTTATCGATAACTGTTTCTGCACCCTGGATGAACCAGTAGGAAGGGTTCTCATTTCTTCTATTTCCCAAGGTCAGATCAAAGGTAGGCATAAACTGTTCTTTGGACTTCAGCACCGAAACATCAGCTATCTCAGGGTTATAGACTTCAACAGCTATATTCAGGTTATTCTGCATGGCTTTAATAATACAATCATCCAGAGATATGGTAAGGACCTCTTCCTCTCCAAAAGATAATTGTCCAAACATAGCAAAAATAAATAAAAATATAAGACTGATCTTTTTCATAATACCTCTCCTTCAATATGAAGTAATTATTTTCTATAAGTAGTTTCAATTACTTATACGGATATTAAGGGCAATAAGTTCAAAAAACCTCTCAATTATTCAATTGACACCCAAATCTCCCTGAGTTATAAAGTTTCCAATGGCTATGATAAGGCGGATTTATCCTTTTTTTTTACTTTGTTTATTACTTATAGCAGCAGGATGCGCTCGCCAGATCCGGGTATCTCCTCCTCCATCCCCTAAACCTGCAGAAAGCGAGCTTACCCAGACCGGCTATACAATCCAGGTAGGCGCTTTTAGAAATTATAAAAATGCGGCGCGCCTAGCCAGGCATCTTAACAAGTTTAACCTCAACGCTTATTACTTTGAGCATAGATCAGGCCTGTACAAGGTCAGATTCGGTGACTTTACTTTAAAAAGCACTGCTCAAAAAAGAGCCCAGCGTATTCTTGATACCGGAGTTATAAAAGAGTTCTATATTGTAAGCCCGGAAAGTTACGCTCTAAAAAAAGAGTCTGAGTTGGGCCCCGCTTATATCCGCAATGAGATCATCAGCCGGGCCGAATCCTATCTTGGTATCCCTTACCAGTGGGGAGGCAGTTCATTAGAAGAGGGGTTTGACTGCAGCGGCCTGACAATGGCAGTCTATCAGCTGATTGGGCTGAACCTGCCTCACTCTGCAGAGGAACAGTTCCGGACGGGAACTCCAGTAAAAAAAGAGAGGCTGCAAAAGGGCGACCTGATATTCTTCAGAACATCCGGCAGCCAAAGAATCTCTCATGTAGGAATTTTTACAGGTAATGGCAGATTTATCCACGCCCCGGGGAGAAACAAAAAAATCCGCATCGATTCCCTCTCCAGCACCTATTTTAAAAAGCACTATGCCGGAGCCAGGGCTTATTTGCAGTAGAAATCAAGGTTACATATAAAGATTTACAATTAAAAGAATTTAAACCATAACTCAAGTTGACTTCACAATTAAATCTGGGATATCCTTTGCCTGGCAGAAAAGATCTCTCTATACTCATTAAAAAATAGGAGGCCCCATGAAATCTGGCAATATTCCGGTCTTAAAAATCTGTGAGGACACAATACCTTCAGCCTATGAGAAAGCAATTAAAACAGTTTGGGACAATGGGATCAGTATCAGGACTGAGTATGACCGCCCGGAAG
>CBFDDY010000207.1:0-4841 GCA_965603705.1 uncultured bacterium
TATGTTTCGCGGCTTCTGAGTATGACAATCCATTACGGCGTTCTTCTTTGTAACGCCACAGAAAATGAATGGTGTAGTCGATGCCCACACCAATCATAATGGATGACAGCAAAGCGGTTGCCACATTGAGTTCAATATTGAGCAAGCCCATAAGACCAAAAATAATGACCATCGAAAGGACCAATGGAATGACGGAAATGATTCCTGCAGAAAAAGAGCGGAATTGAGCCATTAAAAGCAAGGTAACCACAACGAAGGCCAGAGCAAGAGAGATAAACTGTCCGCTGACCACTTTTTCTGAGAGGTCCGAAAAAACATCAGCGATACCGCCCACCATATAAACATCGGGATCATTTTTTATTCTATCTTTTATTCGGTCGACAACCCGTCTTAGTACTGGTGTACTGGAAGTGTTAATTCGGGCAGTGATGATAGCGTGTTCATAAGAGAAATCGACCATTTTTTCAAAATCATCCGGATCGCCGCTCATATTATACAATTCAAAATATTGAGCCACTGCATTACGGGTTTTTGGGATAACATCATATCCTGCTTCGTCTTTATCATTGAGTACCCGACTCATCTGCCTGACAACCCGCGCAATTGAAATAGTATTATCCACTTCGGGATAGGCGCCGATTTCTTTTTCCAATTGGTCCATTTTTTTTAGAATAACCGTATCTTTGATATCGCCTTTAAAAACAACAGACACCGGAAAAAATCCACCCAGGTTCTTGTTGATCAAGTTTGCTGAAACGGCTACTGGGTGATCATTTTCATAATAATTAATCGGATCTGTATTCACAGAAATGGAAAATATCCCGACTGAGGTGATGGCGCAAAAAAGCAGGGCGCCTAGAATCAATGTTTTAGGCCGATCCGTTACAAGATTGCCAAACAAACCAAGTATCCGTTCCAATCCAGGCTTTTTACGGCCGGTGGAATTAGTCAAAATAACCGGTTTGGCTTTGGGAAGCAGTGAGACAACGGCAGGAATAAAAAACAGACTGGCGGCCAGGGCAAATAAAATGCCTGCTGCTGCTAAAATACCCAACTGCCTGGCAGGGATCATAATGTGGCCCTGCAAACACAGCATTCCAACCATGGTAGTTAATCCGGTAAGTAAAATGGGCAACCTCAGGCTGAGGAACATGCGTTTGGCCAATTCTTTTTTATTAAAGGTATTGCCTGGAGTATTATCTTCCTGATATTTAGTGATCATATGGATGCCGTAATCATTGGCCACGGCAATCAGGAGAACCGGCAGAATTATTGTTATTACCGTGAATTGCCAACCGAGTAAAGGGATCAATCCCATTGAAAAAAAGATGGACATTAACACGACTAAAAACGGCAGAAAAACACCGCGCAGTTGTTTGAAGCAGATGTAGAGAAACAGCAGCATTATCAGCAAGCCTAGGGGCAGCAACCGGCCTATATCTTTTTTTGTATTGAGACCGGTATTATAACGGGAATAAGGTGTTCCGCCGATAAAGGCTTTTTCATTACCAGGATTGTCCTGAATGAGCTTATCAATTTCAGCTAACAAAAGTTCGTCCGAGGTGCCTGTTTCCACCATCCCAATAACCGCAGTGACCTTAAAATCTTTAGATATCACATTGCCGTAAACCATATCGTTTTCCCGAATATCATCTCGTAAAATCATGCGGTCGGCTTCATTCCCGGGAATCCGTTTGACAGCAGGATTGACAATCATTGCCCCATCTTTGCTTTTGATATGCTTCAGCTCAAACAGGGACATCACCTTATCTATACCTTTGATCCGCTTCATTTGGCGGGACATTTTTTTGACCCTTTTCAGCGTTTCTGCATTCAGAACATCATCCGTCTTTAGCAATACCATAATCATTTCCGTACCGCCGAAAAGTTCTTCAATGCCATCTTTATTCAACCGGGAATCCATTGTCTCCGGCAGGTATGTCAACATATCCGGATTCATCCCGGCTTTTGGTATTTGACTAGCCAGCAGAATGGTAATAAGGATAAAGCCGGCTATAATCAGCCAGCGAAACTTAATAATTTTGTCCGAAAAACTTGTCATGGTATAATCCTCCTTTAAAATGACGCTTTTAGTTCTATAAAGCCGGCGCTGTTGTTTTTATCCAGCAGGCCGAAAAGGGTGTTGTCCGGGCCATGATAAATCTGGGCCCCGGCTGACAGGGTCAAATCGTCTGTGAGATCGTAACTTAATTTGGGTTTTAGGGATGTTTCTTCTGTGCTGAGGTTAATCTGTCCCAATAGCTCCAGAGAAAGTGTTTCATAGCACAAATTCCAGGCCAGCCGAAACGAAAGGGCATGGCTCCATTCTTTTAGTTGCCCTGAAAGCAAACGATTCCAGAGAGCAATTTTATATGTCGCAAATTCCAGGCTGGTTTGGTGAGCTTTATAAAGGTTCTCATAGTCAAAAACATGTTTACCGATGTATTGGATAATCAAGTTGAAATTCCCGAACTCCCGCTCTAATCCCAAAATATATTCGACTTGCTTGTTAGGAATGGACAACCGGGTATTATCCTTTTCATTTGGCTCTCTGTAGGCAAATTCGCCGCGCAAGCCATAAGCCCCTAGCGTTGTTGAAAAGTCAGCTCCGATCATTTGGATGCGGTAAGCGGTGGGGAAAATATTGAGTATACTGTTTTCGGTACGGGCCAAAAGACCGGGCATGGGATAAAAGCCGTTAAAATATGAGAGAGTGCCGTCTAAAAAGGCTCCTTCGTAATGTAATTTTAGGGCAATAGCGCTATTCTTTATGGCTTTATCCGGATAATCCGGCTTACTGAGCTGGATGCCTTCCGGCAATTCGATTTTTGAAAAAGGCAATACCGAGGAACTATAAATCGGCACCCAAATCGCTTCCAGGCGCAGAACAGAATAGTTATAGAATGAACGAATCAGGAAATTGCTTATCCGCCGGTCATCTTCATTCGGAGAATAAACAAGCAAATCCAATGGGGTGATTATATTCGTGGGATTATAACCATCCGCTTTGCCCCACTGTACCACCTGTTGGCCGATGCGCAGATCAAAGGCTCCCAGATAAGCACTGACATAAGCCTCGCGGATGTAGAAGGAGGAAGTCGAACTTTCAGAGTTGTTCGTATTCCGAAAACGGAATTCGCTATAGGCATCTCCCCCCTGGCCTTGGCGGAGGCGGAGTTTTAAAGACGCTTCTCCATACCTGTCTTTGCTTTCGTACCCGGATTTTCCCGGAGCAGGGCCCCCATAAATGCCGCCCCGAATATATCCGTTCAATTCATAATTGAGGGCCACAGAGGATGATAGGTCTTCCTGCAAAGCATCGTCAAAAAGGCTTTGGGCCGGCAAGTAAAACGCGGTTAAAAATAAAATTGGAATTAATTTTTTAAGCATTTTGCCTCCAAACAATGATTTTTCTTTTTATTACTAAATTTGGTTAATTACATAATAATAATTAATTAATATTAGCTTTATCCGAAAATCGTTATAATAACTTAAAAAAAATCCTCTTATGTTGACCTTAATGAAACCAACTTTTTGCTATTTATCATAACTTTCTCTAGCCTACCTTATTTATTACTTTTTGGAACATACGGATGAATTCATCTCTTTCATCTTTATCCAGAGCTAAAATAAACTCCTTAGCTTGTTTAAAGTCGTGTTCCTTGTGGTCATCCCGTATTTTTCTACCAACATCAGTAACATTAAGGGAAAAAGAACGCATATCACGATGATTAATTACCCGCTGCAAAATGCCCTGTTTCTCCAGTTTTGAGATAATACTGCTTAGCGTTGTTTGCGGAATGCGCAGGTATTCACGTATTTCTTTAAGGATCATCTCAGGGTGATCGTAAGACATTCCAATGAGATGCATTTCTAAGAATGAAAGTTTCTTAATATTTTCTGATTTATAATCAGGTCGGTTAAACATCACTGCAAACCAGATCTGATGAAATGCTTTGTTAACTGCTTCAATCTGTTTGGAAAGTTTATCTTCATTCATAATTAATTTTTCACCTATTATTAATACTTAATTCGAATATAACGATAATCGCACTAAATGTCAAGGATTATTTTAAAAAAAATAAATATTTAATATGGTTCCGCAGAATAGATAGAATATTGGAATAGGGTCCCCATTAGAATGTTTAAGTAAAGAGAAAAATACTTAAAATTGGGCAGTCAAGCTTTTTTAAGGGCCCTAGTTTTTTTTGGTTTTTGCTGATAAAGGAGTGCTGCTCCAATCTTTTCCGTTATAATAAAGGATTTCTGGAAATAGCTTGGTTTTCATCTCTGACATAGTTTTTACGCTGTATTTTTCTTTTCGTTGAGGGTTTTATTTTCAAGCCAGTTGCTGATCTCTTCTTTATAGGCAAATACTCTGGACTTTGAAGAATTTGAATATCTGCGCACTGGAAGCCCGGCTTCTTTTTCCCATCTATGACACGATCTTACTTTACAGTCTAAATAATCAGCTATTTCTTTCCAGGATATTTAAATCTCTTTTTGCTTATCTTCTCCATCCATGGCAAATAAATTTTAATAAAATAGAATATAAGAGGTCAAGCTTAAAAATTAACTCAATTTAATAAATAAGTCTGTATAAATATGACATCAATCTAGTTAAAACGAGAATGGGCCGCAACAATTACTGAAAGATCAAGAAGATAGCCTCTCATTCAAGCTAAAAATATGTCTTAGAATTGATTAAAATATATAGGCCTAATGTTTTTTAGCGTTGGTCCTGGCGTTTTTTCCTTTTTGGGCATAATCCAGGGACTTTTCATTATCTCCAAGACGGTTATAGAGATCAGCAAGCAGGAAATAGCCAAGAGGAAGTTCCT
>CBFDDY010000208.1:0-4833 GCA_965603705.1 uncultured bacterium
ATGCTGGTATTAGTCCTTGAATTATTTTGTGATTTCTGGTATTTTAACTGTTTATTATTAAACCTGATCTATTCATAAAAAAAGGGAGAAAAGTCCAGTTGAAAAATATCACTGCGATAGACAGCAAATTCCGGTTTGTTATTGTAGCCTCAAAAAGAGCCAAACAATTATTAAAGGGGGCTAAGCCAAAAAAAAAGACGAAAGTCAAAAACTTAATTCTGCTAGCTCAAGAAGAAGTCGAAAAAGGGCTGATAGAATATAATCTGACATCAGACCAGGAAAAAGATGGGCATGAAATCGGGGATGATACTTTTATTGGCGAAAAAGTAAGAGAAGAAAAACCCTAATCATTTCTGTTTCCTTTTTCCATAAGCTGGATATAATCTGCTTTAATTAACTGCTTTTTTGAAAACCCTAAGGCTTGAGCAAATCTAACGATATCGCTTCTTTGGCCTTCGAGCTCAATAAAATTTCCGACAGAAGTTTCATCCAGGCAGATTTCAAGTTTTTTGGATCTGTAGACTGTCCTATATTTCTCGTATTTATAGACAGGAGAAAATTTTAATGATTTAAGTATCTTCTTAATATCCTTTCTGTTTTTAACTTCGGATTCATATTCTTCCCGTATTTTAAATTTTCTTGACTTGTGGGGTTCTCCTTTATAGGTTAGGAAAGTTTTTTTATTGATAGTTCTAAGCCGGAGGGCTTGTTTATTTTTATATAGTTTCCCAGAAGGAAGATCATAAAGAGTATTATCTTCAAAATATCTATCTTTGACCAGCCGGGCACCCTGGGCAAGGATTTTGTCTTTCAGGGCTTTAAAATCATCAACTTTAATTTTTACTTCGATTTCCACTGTTTTTTGGCTTTACCGGTTGCGGTAAAGGATATATTCGGGAATAAGATGTAATGATGTCCGGTAGTTTGATTCAGGGAGTTTTTTTAGAATTTCCTGGGACTTATGGGAAAAATCGACAGCTTTTTGATATGTGTAGTCCAGGGATCCATTTGATTTTATGATATTTAGGATTCCTTTATATGAATTTCCCTTATTTCCCTTCTCATTATAGAGTTTTATGATTTGTTTTCTGTCGGATTCTCCCGCATTATTTAATGTATATATCAGGGGCAGGGTGATGCGTCCTTCATTTAGATCTGAGAAGGTGGGTTTTCCCAGGGTTTTTTTATCCCCGGTGTAATCAAGCAGGTCATCGATTATCTGGAAAGATATACCTAAATTAGTGCCGTATTCTGCCAGGAGATCTGTTTCTTCCTTGGATGCGTTCCCGAGTATTCCTCCAATCCTGCATGAGGCAGAGAAAAGGGTTGCAGTTTTTTGGTTAAGAATATCCAGGTAAATGTTTTCCTTTAACTCCAGGTTGCCGCTTAAAGAGTACTCGTTCAATTCACCGTTTATCATAGCAGTGGATGCATCGGTAAAAATTTTGACTATTTCCCTATGTTTACTTGTAAGGGATAATCCGATAGTTTTTATATAAAGGTAGTCTCCGAGCAGAACGGTTATATTTGCGCCCCAGCGTGAATGCACCGTAGGTTTTCCTCTGCGGGTGTCGGAATTATCGATAATATCATCGTGGATCAGGCTGGCGGTATGAATGGTCTCAACCAAAGCTGACATTAATATATGCTCTTCTTCTTTATAGCCGAAAAGTTTTGAACAGAGGATCAATAAGGCCGGTCTGATTCTTTTTCCTGCTTTTTGGAAGAGATATGAGTTTATTTCTGAGATTATTTTATTTGATGAGTTGGAAAATAATTTCAGATTTTCTTCGACTTTATCCAAATCAGCCTGGATATCTTTATACAGATTTTTTAAAGACGGGTGTTTTATTGCCTGGTTTTCAAGGAATTTCCGCCCGGTTTTTTTCATTATTTCTACACAAAAACTTTACAATGCCTGTATACGGTAATTATTTTAACATCAAATATTTGTTATTTCAATCCAAAACAGGTTTTAAAATTTTGAGAGGTTACAGCTGCTACTTCTTCATAGGGGATATTTTTGAGCCCTGCCAAAAAATTTGCTGTTTCCTTGACATAGGCAGGCTCATTCCTTTTTATTTTTCCCCGATATGGGACTGGCGTCAGAAAAGGAGAATCGGTTTCGACCAAAAGTTTATTAAGAGTGATTTTACGGGCAGCCTCTCTTATGGAGTGGGCCCTGGGAAAAGTTAATATTCCGGAAAATGAGATGTGAAAGCCGAGCTTAAGTACTTGCTGGGCGAATTCCCAGTCTTCTGTAAAGCAGTGGAGAACTCCACCGCAGGAAAATTTTTCTACCTTAATTGCTGAGATAACCTCGTCGCTTGCTGAACGGCTGTGGATGATTACGGGAAGCTTTAATTTCTGGGCGATATTAAGCTGTTGCCTGAAGACTTTGATCTGCTGTTTTGGAGAAGAGTGATTGTAAAAAAAATCCAGACCGATCTCTCCTATGGCGTGAATCTGTTTTGCATCTGCCAGTGTTTTGATATACGCAGCATTTAATGGGGTGAACTTTTTTGCATTATGGGGATGCGCACCCGCGGCAGCAAAAATATTGCTGTATTTTTTGGTTAGCACAAATGTAGTATTAAGGTTTTTTTCATCTGTGATCTCGGCCGGGCAGAGGATTGCCCTGATTCCGGCTTTAAAAGCTTTTTTAATGACTTCATCCCGGTCATTATCAAAATCTTCCATACTCAGATGAGCGTGGGAATCTACTATATAGTGTGTTTGCTTGCCGCTCAAAGAACGGACCCTTTTAATATAATATTCCTTATATCTAAGAATAAAATTATTCTTCTATCTTCTGTTTTAAGTAGCGGAGAGGAAGCATGCCATAGCTGAGGACTTTAGCCAGAAATTCTTTCTGGCTGTAGGAGTCGCCGGCCTTCTGTTTATAGTTTTTTTCCATATCCAGTAATTCTTGATAACCGACATAAGCATAGGTTGCATCAAGTGGTTTGAGGATAATACGGTTCCAGTTTCTTTCTGCTTCCGCTGTTGTTTGGAAACCTGTAATAGTCATTAATCTGACAGCTTGTTCTTTTGTAAGCCCGCCCTGGTGAATATTTAAATCCAGGCTGAAATCAATAACTGCTTTTAACTTCAGCTTGAGCTGGTGTAAACTCAGCAAAAGATCGTAATTTCCATATCCGGCTTTAACAAGCATATCTTCAATAAATATCGGCCAACCTTTAATAAGAGGCATATTGGGATAGATTTTTTTCAATAGGGAAGAGCCCTTATTGAGATAAAAGTAAGGAACAAATCGGCCCGGGTAAATATTTCTGACTGTATAAAAGGGGAGAAAATAATTATTATATTCTTCCAGCAGTGATTGAATGTTTTCCTCGCTAAGGTCATCTGCAAGGGGAGATATCTGAAGAGTATAATCGTTATCGGTTTCATAGACCGAGGGGCATAATAAGCGGGTCCAGGTAATACCCTGAGCTTCAAGGGGCATTTCAGTAATATTAAGGTTGTTTTCGGGAATATCGATTAGTTGGTTTTCCTGAATAAATTTTTTGATGTCAATTTTGATGTTTTTTATTTTTTCAATAAACTGATCGCTGGCTACATGGTTGCCCTTGATCTTATCAATCACACCCTTGATGACTATATTTTTTACCTGCTCTTCTCCGCGCTGAGTAGTGAGCTGTTCCAGGTTTATCTCAGGGTACATTATCTTGTAGTAAGGAATGCAAACCAGGAACATTTCGCGGCGGATATTGTATATATCTGCTTTTGTTCTGGCGATGAGTTCCTGAACCGGTAGGTCGTTCTGGAAATTTGCCCGCAATAGTCTGGTATGAGCGGTAGAAAGCCGGAAATTTCCGGTGGATTTAGGCATAAGTTCATTGGAAAGATAATTATTATAATCTTCCAGAGCAGGGATGACTTTTACCAGTTTTTCCTGAAGTTTGGCTTTTTGGGCTGCCGGAGCTTCTTCGATCAGCTGAGGTAGTTCGTTTTTGTAAAAATTCAGAATAGCAGGAAACTGCTTGATAGCGGTTTCGGTGTGGAGTGGGGGAGGAGTTTCAAGATTCTCTTTTGCTTGTTTTATGAGTTTAGGAAGGTTATTGAGCCTGTCTACAGCATTTTTTGTTCTTTCTTCTGCTGATCCGAAAGTGCCGGTCATCAAGCTGCGAATACTGTTAAGAAAAATATCATTGTAGAAAAGGGGATTGTAGGACCAGGGTAAAGTCATTTCGTGCTTGGTAAGTTCCAGAGAGATGCTATTAATTATCATCTCATGTTCGATCTGGACTTCCTGGCTGAGAGCTGATTTGTCGATATCAGCTACAAATTCTTGGTTTAAGGCGTCCAGTTCTTCGTGGCGTTTTTCGATATCTTTTTTGTCCAGATCCTCCAATTTTTTATCATACTTATGAAATCCAGCCATGGTTGCGGCCGTTGGGTAGAACTTCCACAGGGCATCAAAGTATTTATCCAGCGTTTTCTGGAATTTTTGATCTTCTTTGTTTTGCTGAGCGGAAAGCAATCCCATGCTTCCAAGAGCAAAGACTAAGATTAGTACCAGAGTGAGTGTTTTCTTCATGACATCTCCTCAACATAAGAATTTTTAAAGCAAAATGTTACCATATATATATTGCAAATAGCAATTATCCTCATATTATTACCAGCGTATAACAGCAGATGCCCAGGTGAAACCTGAACCAAAGGCTGTGAGAACAATAAGATCACCTTTTTTTATGCGGCCTTCCAGCAAAGCTTCGTCTAAAGCTATAGGAATAGATGCAGCCGTAGTATTACCGAAACGGCTAATGTTTCTTATTACTTTTGGGACCGGGATTCCCAGTTTTTGGG
>CBFDDY010000209.1:0-4766 GCA_965603705.1 uncultured bacterium
GTATCCGGGTCCGGATTCGGAAGAGGATAGGAACTATCATTAGAGCTCCATCGACGACCTAGGGCCGCCCTCTCGATCCTGTCACCGCCTTGGTCCGTGAAAATAAAAACGCCGGAGTTACTGCCCAGGTCTGCATAAAAACCGGAATTTACATAGTTACCAAAGGAATAAACATTGCCTTCTCGCATCACGTGAATCCACATGTCGATATTGTGCTCCCGCATGACTTGCGGCAGAATTAAATCATACTTATCCCGACGAATCTGATTTGTCAGCTCCTTGATGCTGAGCTTTTTCATCTCCTGTTCATTGGGTATCTCGAATACCGATTGGGCCACTGCAAGACTACCCAAGCCTAAAAACAGCGATACAGAAAGGATTGCGCAAAAAACGTTTCGATTATACATTATGCTGCCTCCTTTATTCTCACATGCAGGTTCTATAATCAGCCCCTTACGACATAGGACATCGTATGCCTTCCCCCCCCCATTGTCAAACCAAGTATGCCTGGATTATTTGGTCCAGGCATACCCCAATTTAACAAAAAATGTACGGTCGGTCCTTTTGAGATCTATGTTCGTCATGCCTAAATAATTGTCCGAGTAACCAAGAAAAAGCACGGTTTTTGGATTAAGCTTATAGGAGAAGAGAAACTGGGAAAAAATTGTCTGCATCTTGGGAAGGGTGGGAAAGATAAAGAGGCTTGTATTGCGGGAAACGTCCATATACTGGATAACAAACCGGACAAACATACGCACATTAAAATTATAAACAAAACGAGCCTGGGATAAATTTGCTGTAAAAACCTCTTCACCCTTATAATCCAGGCGCTGGAAATTATGACGAAGATTTATATTTATATGCGTGCCAAGATTAAATTCAGCAAACGGCCCCAAAGTCAAGCCGGTAGCCTTTCTAAAGTTTTGGTAATCCACTGAATCCCCATACAAAGCCACTACATTAAAGCGTAATCCACTCACCGGCTTCAACTCAGAATATAATAAGAAGCTATTTAACTGATAGTCTTTTCCTCCATAAAATTCCTGGTTGCGATTCAACCTGAACATAACTGTTGACTGCAAAGGACCCATATATGTTGAACCTAAAGAGAGCTGCCGGTCGGTTAATTTTCCCTCATAATCATAGAGAACCGAACCATTCATACCGACAAAAATACTATTGAACCACCCGCCTCTTTTTCCCCAGTACACCCGGTTTAACTGCCCGTTTAATTCACGCACATCAACCCTGGGAACATAGCCAAAGTCCGCTCTGAAATCCGGCGACAAGTCGCGAAAGGTTAAGCCATACATCCAATCCCGGCTGTTGTGAAAAAAATCCGCTTTGATCGCATTTCCTCCAATGGATTCCGGTTCCTGGCCAAAATTCAGTTTGATATCATCCGGATAATCGGACTCAGAGTGGAGGAATTGAATATTTAGTGTTTTTGTCCGTGAGATGCGGAAAAATCCATCTAATCCGGTTACATGGTTATAATAATCTTCTCCTATCCGACCGGTATACAGCATACCAACAGCAGAATTTTGCCCCAGATCCATACGGTAGCGGAAGACTCCCCCAGCTACACCTTGCTCAAGTGAGGTAGCCGCAGAGCCTTGATTAGTGGGAAAAAGCAGGTTATTAATTCTGTCATAAGTCCCGAAAAAACCAAAGGCACTCTTGCCTACTTTCCCCGTCAATTTAATCCCCCCATCAGGGTCAGCTACAGTCCGGGTAAACACAGCTTGGATGGGAGTTAGAAAAAAGTCTGCCCCTTCCAGAAAGAAAGGCCGTTTTTCAGGATACTGGAGGGCGAAACGAGTATTTACTTCCATCTGGGCCACATCAGCCTCGACCTGAGAAAAATCCGGATTGACGGTGCCATTGAGGATCAGATTCGGAGTTATCCCCCAGCGCAAAGTTAAACCTGGATCAGGCTCGATCTTCCCTGCTTCCATTTTCCCATTGGGAAAATCATTCAGCTCATCAGTACGAATTGTAGTCAGGGTCGGATCGGCCTCAAAGTTTAAGCCTGTTTTCATGCCTTGGAAACCCGTTATTTTGTTAAACTGGCAGAGAATACAGTTTATATCTCGCCTGCGTTTGTGAGATGTCATGCGGTGGCGGACATTGCGGGGATAGGAGCGCTCTGCATCGAATCCCCAGGTCTGTATTTCTGAACCACTGGGAAAACGCAGCTGATTAAAAGGAATAGCAATCTCTATAGCGTAGCCCCAATCATAGATCTTTCCGGCTGAAGCCCAGATAGCATCCCAGGAAAAATCTTCATATCCTTCCATTTCACTGAAATTGGCATCCGCCTGCACACCCAGGGGATTTACCCGGAACTGGAATCCTCGGCGCTCATCATTAAAGGTATCGAGCATAACACTTATATGGTCATCCTGGATCAATATATCCGTATCATCACGGTCCATAAGATGGGCTCTGATCTTTGCAGAATCCGGGTCAAAACAACGAAAAGCAATATAAAGATGTTCTTTGCTGAATGTAATTAAAAATTCTGTATCCACAGGCGCCGGAGTATTATCTCCTGGACGCCATTCATAAGGAAGGTCACCTACTAAGCTTTCTTCCCAGGCTCTTTCATCCAACACTCCATCGACTTTTATATCTGAGGTTGCAGATCTGACAGAATAACTTTTTGCGCTAATAACAGTCTCCTTCTTTTGAGAAGGCTGTTCCTGCCCTGCAGCAAAAGCACTTGATATCATAAGTGTGATTCCAAAAATACACTTTACTATTGTAGTTAATTTATCCAATATCTTCTCCTTATGTGAATGATCCAGGCTATAGTATATATATACGTATGAAAGGTCAATTAAGTTGCCTTAATTTAGGATAACGTTAAAACCTATAGGAAGTACTGCTATAACCTAAGATTCAGGTTTCTGTCGGCCTGTCGCCTTTGGTCTTTTGTCGGTACGCCTATCTCTGAGGATCTTCCTGCGGGTTAATCCGAAAGAAATGAGGGCAGCCCCTCCGAAAAAAACAAGCCCCATGCCGGCTGCTTGGAGCTCACTCTCTAAAAAACAACTGAATGACCATGCGAAGCTAAAAAAGGCCAACCCACTTGTGACAACAATTCCCACCCACGATAACCAGCTTAACCTGACGTTCTGTCTGGAGATCCAACTATGCAGCGCCCAAATGACAATTACCACTAAAACACCCAGGATAAAATAAAATAAACTCATGATCTCACTCCGAATCCCAAAATGCTGCATTGGCTCTTTCGCCTTGTATCTTCCCGAATCCAAAGGCCTTATCCATTTTAGCCATCAATGCATGTAAAGGAGCTGCAGGAAGCGCCGTTACAGCTGCGGAAAGCTCATGATGCCACATATCCGGTTTATTATAGGGGCAGGCGGTGATGCAATTTGCACAATCTGAACCGTTTTCTGCCCAGAATTTAATACATTTCTCAGGATTAATAAACCATTTTAAAACACCCGGATTATTCGATACAGTCTCCCCTTTTAGAGTGGGCTTATCAAAAGAGATGGCCCCGGATGGACAGGACTCAGCACAGCGTTTACAGCTTTTACAAAAATCCCATACTCCAAATGTTTTCGGCCGGTCCGGCTTTATCTCAAGCTCGGTAAATACTTTGACCAGCCTTACTCTGGGGCCGAACTCCCGGGTGACAAGCAATCCATTCCTTCCCAGCTCCCCCAACCCAGCAGCTACTGCATAGGGAATACTGAGAGAGACATCATTGCCACAGGCAAAGGATTTATATCCTAATTCTCTCAGAAAAGTTGCTACAGAATATCCTACTGAAGCCATATGCGAATACCCCAACCCCGTAGATGCGCCTTCCAGAGAAGAAGGCGAAAGAGCTATGGTTTTATAATCCATTTCCACCGCAATTACCACTACAGATTTAGGCTTAAAAGGAAAATCAGGGGAAATGATATCAAACTGGGGCGGACCTTCCTGGGAAGCATCTTCATCTATTTTTTCTTTTAGCAAATGTGAGTAAGTCCATAAGGGATCATAACGGCTAATACCGACCAGGCTTGCCCCTAGGAAGTGGGCCGCTTTTTTCACTTTTTTTGCGGCATCGTCCGGACCTTTAAATTCGAGTCTGCGGCGCCGGGCCGGCTCATCCCAAATATATGCCAGGGAATGGGGCTGGCCATTTTCACTTCCGGCAGCAAACTTATTGTCAACAGCCCATCCTGCCGCGTTTAGAGCTTGGTCCAGCTGGGTCCAACCTTTTGCAGGTTCACTAGGCTTTGGATCTGCAGCTTCTTCTATTGCCATAACCTTTTTAACAAGATCATGATCCCACAACTGGCGGCAAAAAATCGTGTCTTTTTGATGCATCCGCTTACATTTATCAGTTATAACAACCGGGGAATCCTCCCTTTCCTGGATCACGGAATCCCGGACAATATCAGCACAGAGCTTCCCTTTATTCGCTGCTAAGGCGGTTGCTCCCATGATAGAACCGGCAGCGCCAGCTTTAAAAAACTGCCGCCGGTTTATTTTTTTGGGCTTATCTATTTCTGTTCCAGCCATTTTATCCTCCTTAATTGATATTTCAAATCCAGGTTCTCCTGAGCTATTCATAAAAAAAAATACACCGCATTTTCTATATTTAAAGTGTTTTTCTGTTTTTCAAGGTATATGAAAAGCACTTTTACCGCTTATCATAACATTATTGCTTTATTTTTTCTTGTTATTAAACAAATTGAAATATAATATATAAATGAGGAGAAAACTGCTATGAAAATATT
>CBFDDY010000210.1:0-4760 GCA_965603705.1 uncultured bacterium
GCAGGAGGTCGCCGGTTCAAATCCGGCCTCCCCGATTTGGGGTCAGGCCTTTAAAACTTTTAAAACTAACTAAAAGATTTGAGCATCGGAGTTAGTTTTAAAAGTTTTAAAGGCCTGAACCCCAAAGGTGCGCCTGTAGCTCAGTCAGGATAGAGCAGCTGCCTTCTAAGCAGCGGGCCGGGGGTTCGAGTCCTCCCAGGCGCGCCACTAACGCCTATGTTTTAAACAGTTTACTTCAGAGTACAGTTTACATAGGGAATAGGACCTAATCCCATTTTTCAGTTTAAATCTACCCAATTCGGAATGTTTCCCGCATTCTGAAAGATAGGAATTTCTTTCACCCAATATACACATAAAAAACAAGTCCGGTCAACAATAAAACCCCTTTTAATTGGGACAATTAACCTGGAGTATTCATAAAAAAATGGCGATTAAAATTAAAAATAAAAACAAGAAAAAAGTTTCAATAATTATTTTTGAAAAAATCTTGCATATCATTGAAAAGAAAATAATAATAAAAACATCGCCATTTTTTTATAATAGGAGAATGACATGGCAGAGAATAAAACGATAAAACGGCGCGACTTTATAAAGCGATCCCTCACAGCTACAGCAGCGTTTACCATAGTCCCCCGTTATGTTCTGGGAGGGAAGGGTTATCAAGCCCCCAGTGAGCAATTAACGAAAGCGGTAATAGGTGTCGGCGGCATGGGGCGAGGTCACCTCAGTTACCCGGGCGCAAAACTGTTAGCAGTATGTGATGTTGATGAGAGTCATTTAAAAATTGCCAGGGAAATCGCGGGGCCGGGCGTTAAGGGCTATAAAGATTTCCGGGAAGTTTTAGAACGGCCTGATATTGATATTGTCCACATCCCTACTCCCCCGCACTGGCATGCTCTTATTACGATTGCAGCTGCGGAAGCTGGAAAGGATATCTGGTGCGAAAAACCTATGACCAGGACGATAGGGGAAGGCCAGAAAGTCGTTAAAGCAGTACAGAAAAATGGGAGGATATTCCGGCTTAATACTTGGTTCAGATTTAGAGAGCAGTTTTACGGTTTTGGTACTACTGTTAAACCGATAAAAAAACTTGTTAAGAGCGGTATGCTTGGCTGGCCTTTAAAGGTCATGGTAAGTGGAGTGACCGGCTTTGACTGGAAATTTTATTGGAGTGGGAAAACCGACTTGACTCAGGAATCGGTTCCTCCGGAGCTGGATTATGACTTCTGGCTGGGGCCGGCCCCATATAAACCTTATCATCATCATCGGGTTCACAACACCTTTCGCGGATACTGGGATTATGACGGGGGAGGCCTGGGAGATATGGGTATGCATTATCTGGATCCAGTGCAGTATCTGCTTGAAAAAGATAATACCAGCCCGGTTGAGATCGAAGCTGATTGCACTCAGCAGCATCCGGATGCCTGCGGCTCCTGGCGTCGGATCGAGTTGAAGTATTCCGATGGATGTATGATTATCCTGGATGGAGAAGAAAAGGATAAGGATGCCCCTTTTATTGAAGGGCCAAATGGAAAATTGTTTAAAGGATTTAAATCCGATATTCCTGACCTTGAGAAAAAATTGGCAGCTTTTCCTGAACCGGAGCCTCAACAGGAAAAATTTACTGAGGCAGTAAGGACCCGGAAAAAATTTGCCCTTAATGAAGAGAATGCGCATCGTTCTTGTACAATAGTGAACCTGGCGAAAATTGCGGTGCGTCTGGGAAGGCCGCTGCATTTTGATCCGAAAAAACAGCTTTTTATTGGAGACACAGAAGCTAACCGCCTTATCTGGCAGCCTATGCGGGCGCCCTGGTTTCTCTAAGGAAAGTTCTATGGTTCGGGAGACGTTAATATGAAAAATAATAGAGCAAAAATACTTATATATGCCCTGATATTGGTTTTTATCGCTTCTTCAATTGCTAGGGCCGGAGGAGATAAAGGCATAAAAGTTAAGGTCCTGGATGTGATTTCTCAATTTCCCGCTCAAAATACAGTAGAAAGAGATGCTCTGGCTTCTGAGATCATTAAACTGGGACCGGAAGGCATTCTGGAAACCTGCCGTCATCTGATTCCCCCAGGGGAAGGGGATAACGCCCGGGTTCGATTTGCCATAAATGGAACTGCGGTCTATGTAAATCGCGCTGGAGCTGAGAATGAACGTAGGATGTTTGCCAGAGCTCTTATCAAGGCTTTAAAAACCGCAGAAAATGATGAAGTCAAAGCTTTTTTAATTCGCCAGCTTCAAGTTGCCGGCAAGGTTGAGGCAGTGAAACCTATCAGTAAATTTCTGAAAAATAAGAGATTATGTGAGCCGGCAACTCAAGCATTGCTTGCCATCCGTACCCCAAAGGCAGAAAAAGCCCTGCTTAAAGCTCTAAGCTCTGCTGAAAAGGCTTCCAGAATAACAATTATTAGAGCTCTGGGCGAAATGCGCTGCCATAAGGCGGTGAAGAAAATTGTTAAATATGCCGGGACAGAGGATGAAACACTTCGGGAGGTGACGCTCTATGCATTGGCTAATATAGGCGACCCTGAGGTTGAAGGATTACTGGACAAAGTGGCGGTTGCATCATCGCCCTATGATAGAGCTAAGGCTCCTTCCCTTTATCTTTTATATGCACGGCGAGCTGCTGAATCAGGAAGAAAGCAAAAGTGTATTAAAATTTGCCGGGCTTTGATAAAAAATTATACAGCCCCGGATGAAAATAATATCCCCTGTGCTGCTCTCAGCTTATTGGCCGAAGTTTTTGATGATCGGATTTTGGCAGATCTTCTGGCTGCAGTGGATAGTACTGACATAGTTTTCCGGGCGAAAGCGCTTAGCCTTGCTGAAAATCAAATGTCTGAAAGTACTGCTAAAAAGTGGGTTGTTAAAATGGATGAGGTTTCGCCTGTGGTAAAAGCGGAAATAATTGCTATGTTTGGACGCAGCCAAGAAAAAACCCTATTCCCGATTATAAAACAAGCCTTAAAAAGTAAAGATGAAGCTATCCGTATGGCGGCAATCCCAGCATATGCTCAGATGGGGGGGCAGGATCTCCTGGGAGATTTGATCCCTCTTCTTCAAAACGCTGAAAAGGAGGAGCTGGCAGTTTTAAAAGACGTACTTTTAATGTTTCCGAGTCGGGAGCTTGTTTCTGCAGCTGCAGGTGTACTGGAAGAAACACCCCCTGCCGGACGTACTGCCCTTATAGAGATCCTTGCAATGAAGCAAGCCCGGGAATATGTTGATATAGTCTTTGCCCAGGCGCAAAATGATAATGAAGATGTTAGACGGGCTTCCCTTGCTGGACTTGAGAATTTAGTCGGCGTAAATGATCTGCTGCGTTTGATAGAACTGCTTAAGGAATGTGAAATAAGAGCCGAAGTATTACTTATTCAAAATGCTGTTGTAGTAGCAGCTAATCGTATAACTGAACCGGAACAACGAGCTGACTTGTTACTTACAGCAATAGCCGAAACTATCGGTTCTGAAAAGGCTGATCTGATCAGACCGTTAGCCAGGATAGGCGGAAAAAACGCTCTCTTAAAAGTGGCAGAAGAAGTGAATAATGAAGACCCGAAAGTTAAAACAGCTGCCGTTTATACTTTAGCAAACTGGCCTGATTTTGATGCAACGGAACAATTATTAATCATATGCCGGACTACAGAGGATAAAAAGTATCTTTACTTGGCTCTTCAGGGTTATCTCCGCCTAGTAAAAGAGGCAGAACTTACTCCGGGGGAGAAGTATGCTAAAATAAAGGAAACTTTCCCAATTGCTGTTGAGAAGGAAGATAAAAACCTTATACTAACAGGGCTTGAGAATATCAAGACAGTAGATGCTTTGAAGCAAGCAGCTCTTTTTATTGATGATCCTGAATTACAGGTTAAAGCCGCCTGGACAGTGGTGCGAATTGCCTTGCCCCGACCAGGAGAGAGCGATGGACTGACAGGGGATGAAGTGATATCTGTGCTGAAAAAAGCAGTGCTGTTTTTGGATGATAGCAATATGGAGGAACGGGTTAAGAAATACATTGATAAGGTCATATCGACTCGTGAATAATCCAGGCTAAAGGATAAATATGAGCCAGGTTAAACTGAAAAAAAGCATTAACAAACAGCAGATATCCTTTTATTTGAAGTCATGTAAATATTTCCGGTTTCCATTTTTTGATCCCAGCAACTGTTACCGGAGGGATGGGCTTTTTGGGCAGGTAGAGGACACCCTAAATCGGGTGGGTGTTAAGATGACAAAGGAGTATGGAGATAATTTTGTTTCAATAAACCTCAGAGGCAGTTGGCTAAGAGGAATACCGATAGCTGGAGATGATCTTGATGTTTTGTTCATTATCAAAGACATCCCTTTGGATGACAGGATTAAAATCCGAGATTTTACCCGTAAGTGTCTAAAAGAAGAGAACAAATTGTTTGAGATGTGTAGAGGGAAAGTTGTCCTGGGCATGAAAGTTGAGCCGATCATATTTCTTGATCTGGCTGAGATCGGGATAATCATGAATAAGTTTATGTATGGGCTTGAGCATGTTTTGAAAAAACACGCCGGCATAGATCGAGATAATTACCAGGATTCTTTTATCGGTTCTAAAATCACAGAAAAAAAAGTAAAATTTATAAAGAGCGGGATACTGATCCCTTATGTAGGTTGGATATATGGAAGTGATAGGAAACAGGAAGTCTTTAGTAAAATTTCAAAATATCTCCCGGTGCCGCTTAAACAAACTTCTATCTATTCTAGAGCCGTGATCGAAGAGGCCAAAG
>CBFDDY010000211.1:0-4751 GCA_965603705.1 uncultured bacterium
TTGTTGAGGGCTTTTTTTATTTCTTGCATTTCAATGTGGCCTACCTTTTCATTCAAGGATAAGTTCTCGTCAGAGATAATGGCTTCTTTCCTTGATTCTTTTACATCCAGGGGGAGGTCGGCAGTAGCGATGTCACTGCCTTCACAAAAAACCACTGCCCGCTCTATAGCACTCTCCAATTCACGGATATTCCCGGGAAAAGAGTGTTGCATCAGCAGATTCATTGCCTCGGCTGAAATGCCTTCGATTTCCCCCCCCTCTCTTTTATTGTATTTCCGGATGAAATAATCGACAAGAGGTGGGATATCTTCTTTGCGTTCCCTTAGGGGTGGTATATGAATGCGGATCACATTTAACCGGTAAAACAGATCCTGACGGAATTTATCTTCTTTCATCATTTTTTCCAGGTTTCTATTAGAAGCAGCGATGATCCTTACATCTGATTTTATCGGGCTGGCTGAGCCCAGTCGATAGAATTCTTTTTCCTGCAGGAAACGAAGCAGTTTGACCTGGACCTGGGGAGAGAGGTCGCCGATCTCATCCAGAAAAAGAGTACCTCCGGAGGCGGCTTCAAATTTTCCTATTTTCCGCTCATGAGCGCCGGTAAAAGCCCCTTTTTCCGCTCCAAAGAGCTCGCTTTCAATCAAAGTCTCCGGTAAGGAGGGGATGTTTATGGCCAGGTAAGGGCCTTTCTTCTGCGAGGAAGAATAATGGATTGTTCTAGCCACCAGGTCTTTTCCGGTGCCGGTTTCCCCGGAGATTAAAATCGTTGCCTTGCACGTTGCTGCCTTATTGATAAGGAGGGCCACCTCATCCATTTGAGGGGAGGAAAAAATTAAATTTTTAAAACTGAAATTTTTTTCCAGCGAATTTTGCAGGTGGTTGACTTCTTTGCGGAGTTTTTGCCTTTCCCGGGCTCTTTCAATGACCGGAAGAAATTCTGAAAAATTGATAGGCTTGGCAATAAAATCATAAGCTCCTTTCTTAAGAGCTGCTACTGCATTTTCGACATTGCCATGGGCTGTCACCATGATTGGAGTGATCAGGGGATTTTGCTCCAGCATATGTTCAATAACATCTATCCCGGTCTCGTCCTCAAGCTTATAGTCTACAATGGCAATATCAACAGGAAAATCTTTCATGATATCTAATGCTTCTTTCCCGGTAGAAACATCAAATACAACATAATCCTCTGCTTCCAGATTCTCTTTGATGAGTCTGCGCTGGAGAGGATCGTCCTCTACTATCAATAAAGTAGCTTTGCTCATATTACACCTCCGGGATAATAATCGAAAAAGTCGTCCCTTCTCCGGAAGAGCTTTCAACCTGGATTTTCCCCTCATGGGCTTCTATGATTTTTTTAGTGAGAAATAAGCCTATTCCCATTCCTTTTTTCTTGCGGGAAAAAAACGGGGCAAAAATATTCTCCCGGTCCTGTTCCGGAATTCCTCTACCCTGATCAGTAATGGTTATTTTTGCTTTTTTCTTCTGTCTGATAGCATGGACAAATATATGACCGGCATCAGTTGCTTCCAGAGCATTTCTGAGCAGGTTATAAAGGGCTTGATTTATTAATCCAATATCTGCATATAATTCTACCGGGCAATCCTGCGAATAACGCAGATCAACTGTATTGCTTTGGGTTTCTTGATTTAGGGAATTCCATACTTCCATGATCAGGTCTTTAAACAAAAATGTTTTTTTATTTAGCTTAAAAGGTTTTAAAGAAGCGGAAAACTGGTCGATGATGTTTGCAATTTTCTGAATTTCCGCTTTTCCCAGAGAGGTTTCCTCCTGTAGGCTAGGGGGAACTTTTTTATGAAGAGTTTCAAAAAGCAAAGATAAACTGTTTAAAGGGTTTTTTATCTCATGCGCCACTCCGGAGGTAAAAGCTGAGATCTCACGGTACCTCTCTTTTTCCTCTTTATGTTTAGTGACCTCTCTTTTATTGGCGAGATAACTGCTTTGCAGGAAATAGAGGCCGATAAAGAAAACAATCCCGGCGGCACAGAATAAAGCAAAAATTACGAAAAAGTTATTCCGGGAATGTGCAATCATAATTTCTAGGTCATTGAGTGAATAACCAAGGTATAAAAAGTAAGTTTTGCTGTCCCGGGTAGAGAAAGAAGAGAAAAAGTTAAAAATTTTTCCTGCCGGCGAATCAATGATCCAGGATTCTTTTTCTTCGGCGGTCTCTATTGAAAGAGGGAGGTAGCCTTCAAAGCGGGAGCGCCAGGCCAAGACTTGTTTTTTTTCATCCAGGAGAGCCATATAATAAATATTTTTTTCTCTGGAATAGTGTCCAAAAATATCCTCAGCCGAATAATCCTCCCCCAAAAAATGAGCCATATCAGCTTTCAGAATCCCGGCGGTAGTTTGAATCTGCTCCCTGACCAGGCCTTCGACTTTATTTTTTACATGAGTTCTGTTTACCGATGAGAATATAAAAAAAATTATCATAATGCCCAGAAAGGGAAGGTAGAAAAACAAAAGAAAATTCTTCCCCCTCAAAGCTTTTTACCTTTTATTCCCGCGCCTTTTCTGCCAGCGGCTGCCGCGCCAATTGGGAAAGCCGTGTTTGTCGCGTAAAACAATTATTTCGCCTCCGAATTTTACCATCCGGGCCATAACTATGTTTTGTTTGCCTTTTGCTGTAAGTGATCCGGTCACATGCAAGCTCTCCCCCTTATGGAAATCCTTTTCAAAAAACCAGGTAGGACTTATTTCCACTGTATATGATTTATTTGTCTTTTTTTCAGCTAACGTAATAATAAGAAAAGGCGACCTGTCTTTATATAGTGGCTGTATAATGATTTTTTGGATAGTTCCGTTGAGATCGACCTCATTGTCTATATTGTAAAAATGTTTGTCCGGCTGAGCATTTGCTATGCTGTATGATCCGGTCAGGATAAAAAGCAGAAGGATCAATGTTTTTACTCTCACTGTCTTTCTCCGAAAAAGAGGTTCCATTCGACTCCGACTGAGATAAAATTACCGCTCCAGTCAAACATCAAGTCATTTGAATGGTTGTCTATATAGGAATAAGATAAAAACAGGGAAAATTTAGGAAAATTCTTTTCAATCCTGGCTTCAAGCTGCTTTCTTTTGTCCTGTCGAGTCACTCCCAAAGAAACTCCTTCCCAATCCAGGCTTTCAATCCCGGGAAATTCTTTTACAGATATATTATAACTCAACTTGGCCTGAATATTCCAGGGCATTAATACTGTTAATTGGCTGCCTACTTGATATCCTTCCCAGGAAAATCTGTCATAAGTGGGATTTTCAACCATATAGAATTCTTCGATATAAGTAAAGGGGTTCTCTCCGGAAAGGGACCATTGTTTTTGGGCGGAAACCTTAAGGCCGACTTTATCTCCGATTCCTTGGGCAATTAATCCGCTGATCGAGATATTCTGCATCCCCTGTCCGACTCCTTGAGAGGCGGGCACAAACAGAGCGGGCTGATAGCCTGAATAATTTCCTTTGCCGTATCCTTTCCCATAGCCAGAATAGAGATAATTTCCCTCCTGACAGCAATCTTCTTTCGGGGCTATGCTTGCTTCCGTAAGATAGGGGTGTAAAAAGTATTTATAACCCCAGTTCAATTCAGTTTTCAGGGTGGTTTTTGTTTGAAAATACTTGTCTAGGGAAACATTTATAGAATGGCTGATAAAATCAAATAGAGAGTACCTGTAATTTTTATATTCCAGTGAATAGGATGACTTCAGAATTGAAGTCTGACTTAGATAGCTCTTGAATGAGGTCAGTGCATTTAAAGCAGTATAATTAAAATCACTGTAATCTGATTGGTAAAAAGCACCTCTTGTGGTAAGGGAAAAATAAAAGGCGGATTTCGTATTTACAGGGAGAACATAATCTAATCCTAAGTCATGAACATAATAGGCAAGGTTAGGATTCTCATGAAGATAGGAATAATTCCCCTGAGTAAATATTGATAATGCGGAAAAATTCTTATCTGCGGCAAACCTCAGGCTGGAAACATAATCTGTTTCTGGATAGCTGTTCTGGAAAAGATTATCAGTCGAACCTTGGAAAAAAGACAGGATCAAAGAATCTGCCGAAAGGTTTATGCTTAGAACCAGTATTAAAAGGATATAAAGGAAATATTTTTTCATACTCTTCTCCCGGTAAAGGAGCGAGGCCAGGCGAAGCAAAAAGCAAGACCTGACCCCGATTGTGCTTAATGCTTGCCGCCCCGGTAACCATTGCCTTTTGGGCCGGTCCCGTCGCAGACACCGCTGCCTAACATGCTCTGATTGTTGCGGAAAGACTGGTTGCTAAAACCGCGTCTTCCCTGGGAACCATTTCTGAAACCAAACTGATTGCTGCCATTTCTGTTGCCAAGCCGATTTTGATAACCGGTTCCATCCTCAGGTCTTTCCCAGTCCGGATCCTGACAGTTTGGCATACCATCATTGTCATGGTCAAGATTAAAGTCACAGATGCCATCGCCGTTTTCATCTACAAATAGTGTTCCTAGCTGAGAACGAGCTGCCATCTTGTTCTGATTTTGGGCTCCGGCAAAAGCAAAGCCTAAACCCAGGATCAAAAGCGAGGCTACTAAAGCAAATGTTTTTTTGATACTCATTTTAACCTCCAAAATTAAATTCAGCCATATCTAAAGCAATTATTGTGCCATTTTGTTATCTTTACTATTATGAGCAACATACATATTTAGCTGCATAAAATTCCCTACAAAATTGTAGAATTCCCTACAAAATTGTAGGTTT
>CBFDDY010000212.1:0-4745 GCA_965603705.1 uncultured bacterium
GCGGCTGGAGAGTTTCCTCAAATTCGTACTGGTCTCAGAAATCTATACCATAAAAAACCCGTAAATCCGAAGAGGTTCAATAAGTGCCCGCGCTGCCGGACTACGCTTAAAGACACCTTCTATGAAGGGGTGGCCTTAAAGATCTGCCCTTCCTGCAAGGGAAAACTTGTTGACTCATCTGTTATTAACCGAATCATTGCCCGCAGGGAGGTAGCCTTCTCAGACCATCTAGTCAAAAAAGCAGCTGCCTTTAAAGAAAATTTTTTGCAGAATCCTGTCAGGACCCGGAAGATCAATATGGAAAAATCTCAGGCAATATTCTGTCCTATATGCGGCTCAAAAATGCTGCCCCGCCCTTTTACATATCAGTATATTATTCCGGTAGATAAATGTTTTTCGTGCCACAAGACCTGGTTCGACACAGATGAACTGGAGATCCTACAGCTGCTTATCGAAAAGCACTAATTTTCTAAATTCAACCTGAGCAATTCACGAGCATCTAATGAAATTCTGATGTGGCTGAAGCGAGTACAAGCCACACCCGAATAACATTTTTTATGAATAGTTCAGGTTATAGGCCTGCCTAAGGATACCCATATAATCTTCGATCCCGGCTTTACGGGGATTTGATGAATTGGAATTGTTTTGAAATGATTTTTGGGCGATATCCTGAAAATAACTTTCTTTAATACCCAGATCTTTAAAAACCGGGATATTAAGAGTACAAGAAAGGTCTTTAATCTTTTTAATCAATCCCAGTCCGGCTTTATTATCGTTTTTCTCATCTATCCCTATCATCCGGGCAACTTCAGCATAGCGGGCGGCTGAAACGGGCAGATTAAACTCCATAACATAGGGCAGAAAGATAGAGTTCGCCACTCCGTGGGGAACATCAAAAAGCGCTCCTATAGACTCTGAAAGACAGTGAACAGCCCCTACATCACTGTTACCGAAAGCTATTCCAGCCAACATACTGCCTTTCATCAAGCCCTCCCGGGCAGAATGATTATTTTTTATATCATTATAACCTGCTTCAAGGGAAGAAAAAAGGACTTGAATTGCTTCAGCAGCAAACATATCTGTTATCAAAGTAGCAGGCTTAACTGTATACGCTTCGATAGCATGAACAATAGCATCCATCCCGGTGGAAGCAACCAGAACCGGGGGAAGAGAAACCAGCATGTCCGGATCGACCAGGGCTGCAGCGGGAAACATTTCGGGTCCCTTAATGCTCATTTTGAATTTCCTTTCTGTATGGGTTATCACAGAGACCCAGGTCACTTCACTGCCGGTACCGCAGGTAGTCGGGATTGCCAGAACCGGAAGCGGCGGAGATTGATATTTACGCCGCCCCTCATAATCCTCGATCTTCCCCGGATTGGCGCCAAGAAGGGCGACCGCTTTAGCCGCGTCCAAGACACTGCCGCCACCCAGACCGATGATGATCTCCGGCGAAAGGCTGCGTACAATATCCCCAGCATTATTTACAGTTGAATGCCGGGGATTTGGTTCTATCTTCTCAAATACTCCAATATCGGGAAGCACATCCAATACTCTTTCCACAAGCCCGGCCTTTCTTATTCCCTCATCAGTCACTAAAAAAGCCCGGGAAACTCCCAGGTCTTTCTCTATAATTTCTTTAAGCCCGGCAAATACTCCGGAGCCAAATCTTATAAGAGTAGGAAGATGGAATCGCATAACTTACCCTGAACTATTCATAAAAAATGTCGATATGATTGTCAACTCTTTATACATGAGTATTTTATATTAATTCTCATAGAGATACAATTTACCATTTCGTTTCTGCTGTAATCTCTATTAATAATCGACATTTTTTACCCTTCAGGCGAGCCGATCTCACCGCATCTGCTTTGTTGCAGCGGATTCGCGGTGAAATACCACAGCTTCATCCCCTGCGCCTCGCATCTACGGCAACTTCGGCTCGTGAATAATCCAGGTTATTTTCTAAAATCAAGCGATTCCTGATTCGCCATATCCAGAACTGCTAAAAACATAAGCTGGGCCAGATCTTCCATAATTTCGGGGGTGATAATCTCAATATTGTCCTGGGGGACATGATAATATGAAGTCGAACCAAAAGCACTCCAGGAGATGGAAGGGACTCCAGCCCACAAAAAACGGGCAGCATCCAGCCGAGGCCGGGCATTATTGACAAAATTAGATGTACGTATGATCCTGTGAATATATTTATCATTTGCCTTGCGGAAAAATTCCCAAAACTCAGGATAATTTTCTGCAGCCAGGGCGGACAACTTATCCCCAGCACCTACTCCATCCATGTTTATCAGGCAAATGGTCTTGTCTAAGGGGAAAAGCGGATTTTCTACGTAGATTTTTGAGCCTACAACTCCCTGTTCTTCCGCTCCAAAACCAATAAACAGGATAGTACGGCGGGGCTTTACCGGGCTATTAGAAAGTGCTTCAGCCAAGCCCATAATAACCGCCACAGCTGAGGCATTATCATTAGCCCCGGGCATGATCTCATAACAGCGGCCGAGGTGGTCGAGATGGCCGCCGATTATTATAACCTCATCCTTAAGCAGCGGGTCTGAGCCTTCTATCTTTCCGACCACATTATAAGCAGTACCGTCCGGGTAGTGTTCGGTGGTATTTTTGATAGTAAAAATCTTGCCGGTTGAAAAAGAGCGGGATTTAAGATTTTTCCTGATATCCGCCACCACATCTTTGTGGGTTTTCCCGGTTCCAGTGAAAAGATCATCTACTACAGTCTGGCCAACATGAGTATATATAAAGCCTTTGCTATAGGAATTATTCGGATTAGTAATGGGATAATTATAAAGCATGCCTTTTGCTCCATGCTTGACTGCATTTTCCAGTTTGTACTGGTGGAAAGAATAGGGGCGCCACTTTTTAAAAAGCTCTATTTTCCCGGTAGGAACCGGCGCTTCTCTTTCCATTAAAACTATTTTCCCTGCTACATCCAGCCCGCCGTATTCGTCAAATCCGAGTTCCGGGGCTGTAATGCCATAACCGACATAAATAACCTCGGCCGTAATCTCACCCGAACCTGATGTCGAACCGGGAATAAATTCATCTACATAGCGATAATATTTCTTTATTGTATCATTTTTATGGGGAACATGAAGATAGGCATAGCAGTCCTTAAAAACAAGAGTATAGGGATTGGAAAAGGACTGAAGATAGGTATTATTCTCGGCTGCAGGAGCAATTCCCCAGTTTTTAAAATGACTTATTACCCATGCGGCCGCTTTGTTGAAACCTTCTGTACCTGTCAAACGTCCCCAGTATTTATCCGAAGCCAGTTCATCTACATACCCATAAAGAGTCTGACTTTGGATGGAATGGAGAACCTGGAGAAGCTTTTGTTCATCTGAAAGCTCCCGGGATCGGCGCTGGGATAATCCCAAAGTCGAAGTAAATAAATAAGTAAAAACAAATAAAATAAGAGCAAGCCGTTTATTTCGCATAAATTCCTCCTTTAAATTTTTGGGGTCAGACCTTTAAAACTTTTAAAACCTAAAGGCTATTCCTCCCCGCAGGAGGAAGCCATTCCAGATACCGGCATCGACCAGCAGATGCAGATTATCGGTGATCTCCCCTTTTAGGCCAAGATTTAGCTGGATAAACGGGATAAATCCGGGAAGGAAAAAATCCTCTCCCTCATCTTCCATATCTTCTTTCAGTTCTGTTAAGGTCTTAGTCTCACCACCCGCATAAGATTCACTATTCCCTCCCTCATAGTAAGTACCTGAGTAGGAATAAGAAAACTCAGCCTCATCCAAGGCGGTTCCTGTAGCCGCTCCCAGACCAAAAGTAAAATAGGGATGTATTGGTGAGGAAGGAATAATATCCCAACGGAAACTTAAATGAAAAGAGAGCGGATTAATAATAAAAGAAGCTTTAGCATCTGCCTCATAGTAAGAACCATCATCCATATCCATTCGAGCTGAAAGTTTAGGGATAGAAACCTCCATGGATGTTTTTTCAACCGAAAGTCCCAGGCTGAAAGAACCGTGCCGGCCACCCGGATACCACCTGGCTTCAAAGCCAAAATTACTGCCGGATGAATCGAAACTGACATCCTGTTCATAACTATCTTCTGAAAGGCCAGGATAATCCTGCTGAATATCTGTTAAAAAATCATCACTAAAAGTTGATTCCATATTCTCACTTAGAGCATCTTCGATAAGTCCTTTAATAATATTTAGACTCCACTTGGAATAATGGAAGCCAAATTCGAACTTTCCCTGCCCTTGAAGCCCCGGAGCAAAAACAAAAAGAAACATACTTAAAACTAGCACAAGTCTTATTGCCTTACAGTACTTCATTTTTCCCTCCTGATTCTCTCATGCTATTATTCATGCTTATTAAGATTATAATAAATCTATTTTCAATAGTAAACCTCTGCTGTGATTTGAATTGCCATTAAAGCTCTATTCTGATATCTTGAATATTCTGAAAATAAATTCAAATCATTCAGGAGGTTTACATGTTTAAAATAGTAATATGCGGACTGGCTGCTACAGGAATCCTCTTTGCTTTTGCATCTAATACTCAGGCTGAAGAAAATACTATTGAAGTTATTATGAAAACCACCCAAGGAGACATGACTATAGAACTCTACCCTGACAAGGCTCCGATTTCAGTAGAAAATTTTCTCTCTTATGTAGACGAAAAGTTCTTTGACGGCACTATCTTCCACCGGGTGATCAGCAATTTTATGATCCAGGGAGGAGGATGGA
>CBFDDY010000213.1:0-4725 GCA_965603705.1 uncultured bacterium
AGCCATAACGATCCAACCAACAATAACCATTAAAAATCTCCATGCATTGTAGTTTTAAAGATACATCTTTTATTCTTTTTCCGCCCGATTGTCAAATATTCCTGATATCATTTGACAAATACGGAGGGATAGCCTATAAAATTTATAAGATTTTAAACAGGATTAATATGAGTAGATGGAAAAACAGCAGCAACGATGGATCCGGGAAGGAAAAATTGGATAGCATCCTTCACCCTGACACAAAAGCCAAAGAATTCAAAATTACGATAGAGTTCGGCTATAAAACTTCACTAAAATATAAAAAAGCGGTTGATCTGGCAAGAAGGATGCCGACCTACAGGGAAGACGGCAGCGGCGAATGGATCCGTCATGCTGCAACCTATGCCCCAAAAGATGTAGAAGAGCTATTTTTGCTTTTTAACCTGGTACATAATTGGAGCACAACCGAAGTTCTGGTAAACCATAAGAAACTCCCCTATGGCCATCAGCTCTGGCTGCCACTGATGTGGTTCTACCGCATCTAATCCTACCCGAACTATTCATAAGAGATGAAATTCAGGTGTGGCTTGTGCTCGCTTCAGATTATTAACGCCATTCCTCTTCGTTTTTCTCGGCGTCTGCGCAACTCCCCCCGTCCGTGGGTCAGACATGCTCAACGTCCGACTACGTCGGATTCCCTCGAAAAGACTCATCAGAAGGCTAAATCTTCAATGTCGCTTCAACCACATCAGAATTTCATTAGATAGAAGACTTTTGACTAAAATTTCAAATTTTAATGCCTTTCCTGAAGTTCCTGTTTTTCCTGTTCTTTCTGCTTTTCCGCATCTGCGGCAACCTCGACTCGTGAATAATTCAGGTTTCCCCTGAACAATTCATTTCACTAAATCTGTTCGAAGCGGGCGGTGAAATGCCTAAGATTAGGAGCTTGATAGGTGATTTTTAAACCTTTAACCTTTTCCCGCTCCTTATAAAGGTCAATAAGAGCCTGAGCTACAAAGTTTAGATGAGATGCCGTATATACCCTTCGCGGAATAGCCAGGCGGACTAATTCCAGTTCCGGTAATTTATCCTTCCCGGTTTTTTCGTCTTTTCCGGAGAACATAACTCCGCCGATCTCAACAGCCCGTATCCCAGCCTCCCGATAGAGGGCAACAGTCAAAGCCCAGCCCGGATACTGCTCACGGGGAATATGAGGAAGAAATTTATCCGCCAGAATATAAACAGCATGTCCTCCAGCCGGGGCATAAACCGGAACTCCCGCTTCGTTTAATAGATCCCAGAGGTATCCTACCTGGTCGATACGGTGAGCTAAATAATCCTGGTCAACAACTTCTTCCAATCCCCGGGCAATTGCTTCAAGGTCGCGACCGGCCAGGCCTCCGTAAGTTGGAAATCCTTCACTGACAATAAGGTTATTTCTGAGTTTTTGCTCTAGAACATCATCATTCAGGCATATAAAGCCACCAATATTTACCAGGGCATCCTTTTTGGCACTCATAGTAGCGCCGTCCGCATAAGAAAAGATCTCTCGAGCTATCTCAAGGATAGATTTGGAAGAATACTCTTTATCACGCTTTTGAATAAAAAAGGCATTTTCTGCAAAACGGCAGGCATCAATAAAAAACGGCAGCTCATGCTTATGGCAAACACGGCTGGTCTCCCTAATATTCTCCATAGATACCGGCTGCCCTCCTCCACTGTTATTGGTAATTGTCAGCATAACGAGGGGAATCTTTTGCGGGCCTTTATCCTGAATAAATTTCTCCAATTTTTCAAGATCAATATCCCCTTTAAATGGGACGACAATCTCAGGATCATAGGCCTCTGCTTTGATTAAATCCTCAGCCCACGCATCTAGCACTTCAATATTTGCCCGGGTTGTGTCAAAATGGATATTACTTGGAACATAGTCCCCTGTTTTTAACAATACCTGAAAAAGAATTCGTTCAGCAGCTCTTCCCTGGTGAGTGGGGATGACATGCCTGAAACCAAAAACATTTTTTACAGATCTTGCAAAATTAAAATAACTTCTGGCTCCGGCATAGGATTCATCTCCCAGCATTATCCCGGCCCACTGCCGGTTACTCATAGCTGAAGTCCCGCTGTCCGTTAGCAGGTCGATCAAGACTTTTTCAGCCGGAATACTAAAAACATTTAAACCGGCATCCCTGATGATCTTGTCCCGCTCTTCGCGAGTTGTAATTTTTATTGGTTCAACAGCCTTTATTTTATAAGGCTCAAACGGTAATTTTCTTTCAGCCATATTTTTTCTCCAGCTAAAATGAGATAAGTTTTTTAAACTCGTTAAAGCGGGAATTTATCTCTTCAGCTCCCAATGATTTTATCCTTTCAATACTAAAATCCTCAATAGTAAAGGAAGCCATAACACTGCCATATACAGCAGCTTTTCTGATATCTGCTTCCTTAAATGAATTGACTTTATCCAGATATCCCAGGAAACCTCCGCCAAAACTGTCTCCCGCACCGGTAGGATCAATAACATTCTCGCAAGGATAAGCCAGTGTTCCAAATACAAAATCCTTCCCCATCAGCAAGGCACCATGTTCCCCCTTTTTAATTATCATCAAGGAAGGCCCTTTTTTAAGCAATTTATTCCCGGCCTTGATCAGGTTAACCTCATCCGCAATCAGCTTGACCTCTTCATCATTGGCAAAAAAAACATCGACCTGTTCTAAAACATTCAGGAGAGAGTCAGGTTTGTTGTCGATCCAAAGGTTGATGGTATCCATAGCCACAAGTTTTGGGCTGCTGGCTTGGGATAAAATATTTTTCTGCAGGTCAGGATCGATATTTCCCAGAAATAGGATATCAGGATTACAGTAGTCTTTCGGCAGGCGGGGCTTAAAATCTTTAAAGACGTTTAATTCGGTCTTGATGGTCGTCCTCTGATTTGGATCAGACCCGTAGCGTCCTTCCCAATGAAAGGTTTTCCCGGATTCTTTGGTCACTCCCCGCGTATCAATGCCTTTTTGCTTAAAAAGGTCGATTATCTCTGCGGGAAAATCCTCTCCGATCACAGCTACAATTTTGGGGTTAGTAAAATAACTGGCAGCAAGGGCAGCATAAGAGCATGAGCCTCCGATGATTCTTTCTTTCCTTTCCTTAGGGGTCTCAATAGTATCAAATGCTAAAGACCCTACAATAACTAAACTCATTTTAATCCATCCTTTTTTTGCATACTTTGATCATATTTCCCGATTATATATCGAAGCTTTTCCCTAATTTCATGGGGAATAAGTTCTGCTTTAGTGACAATACAGTTTTCTACAGCATGTTTGCAGTTACATTCTCTGGTATCTCGTTCTGGCAGCAAACTCACAGCTTTTTTTATTAAAGCTTTAGCATTATCTACATTTTTTGCCATATTTTCCAGGATCATATCTACCGAAACCGTCTCCTCATCTTCATGCCAGACGTCATAATCAGTGACCAGACTCATAGTGGCATAACAGATCTCAGCCTCCCGGCTCAATTTAGCTTCGGTAACACTGGTCATGCCAATAACATCGCATCCCCATGAACGATAAATATTAGATTCGGCTTTGGTTGAAAAAGAGGGCCCTTCAATACAGATATAAGTCCCCCCTGAATGAATAGGCAATCCCAGGTCTTGTCCGACTTTATACAATATTTCAGAAAGATCAGGACAAACAGGCTGGGCAAAACTGACGTGAGCAACAGCTCCCTTGCCGAAAAAAGTGTTTTTACGCCTGGTCCTGTCATAAAACTGGTCTGACAGGACAATATCTCGAGGTCGAATCTCTTCCTTTAAAGAACCGACCGAGTTTACGGATAAGATCCTCTCTACCCCAAGCATTTTAAAACCATAAATATTTGCCTGGTAATTTATCTCTGAAGGAAGAATATGATGCCCCCGGCCATGCCGGCTGAGAAAAGCAACCTTTTTTTCCTCCAGCATACCGATAACAAAAGAATCGGAAGGCTTGCCAAAGGGAGTATTAATATCGATTTCTTCAAGGACATTAAGCCCGTCTATCTGATAAAGGCCGGTTCCTCCTATTATTCCGATTTCAACCAGAGGTAATTTTTTGTTATTATTGTCTGTCATTTAACCTGACCTATTCATAAAAAAATGGCAATGTTTTTATTATTAATTTATTTTCAGTAATATGCAAGATTCTTTCCAGAATGATTATTTTAACCCTTTTCTTGTTTTTTATTTTTGATTTTAATCGCCATTTTTTTACCATTCAGGCGAGCCGATCTCACAGCATCTGCCTCGTTACAGGGCACTTGCGGTGAAGGACCACAGCTGCGTACCCTGTGCCTCGCATCTGCAGCAACCTCGACTCGTGAATAATTCAGGTTAGGCTCCTTGTTAAGGATATTTGTATATAATTAATCTTAGAACAAGTCAAGGCACAGGCAAATGTCTATCCTGGATTTGAGTTTTAAGGTCAATTCAGTTATTCTATTAGTCATAGGAAGATCAATTGAATAAGAAACAGGACATTACAGCTCTTATCCCTGCCCTCCTTACTGCCCAAAAAATCGCTGTTCTAACTGGTTCCGGGATATCAGCAGAATCAGGGATACCCACATTCCGTGGAAAGGACGGTCTCTGGAAAAACTTCAGGGCACAGGAGCTTGCCACTCCAGCTGCATTCAGCCAAAATCCCAAATTAGTTTGGGAATGGTATGACTGGCGCCGGGGGATCATAGCTGACAAAAAGCCCAATCAAG
>CBFDDY010000214.1:0-4724 GCA_965603705.1 uncultured bacterium
CCTCCGGTTGCCTCGGCCATTTCCCGAAATGCACTGAAGATATCTTCTGAATGTTCTTCCATAGTCACCCCGGGAATATGGGCAGCCGGTTTGGAAATAAATAAAAAATGGATGGAGGTGGAAGCATCCGCATAAGCCTGTTTTACCCGTTTTACATCAAAGGAAATATTTCTTCTATTAAAATCGTTAAGAGTCGTGATATTCATAATCCAATCCATTCTGTCCTGGCGGGAAGATAAGTACTGGGACAATATTCTCTGGTCGATCTGGGGAATAAATTCTCGTTGATAAAACATAAATACATATTTTTGCCCATCTTTAAATTTTAAATATTCTGCAAAATCAAGGAGTTTCATCTGGTCGACTTTTCTTAGTGTCTCCAGGCGGCTTAAAAGACCGGTATAGAATATGAGATTTTGTTCAAGCTGGACATCCGGGTCCATGTCATTTTTTTCAATAATCGCAGGGATATTTTCCCGCCCATCTGAAAGAAGTGCAGATAGGGTTTGGGCTGTCCTTGTGATATCATCCAATGTATTCCGGTACTCGGAATTTCCTTGCCATGTATCTTTTCTGATGATCCCTTTGATCTCATCAAGGATTTCTTTTCGGGGTTTTATTTCCAGTGCTTTCTTTTTAAGCTGGTATGTTTTAAGAGGGGTGATAATTACAAGATTATCTTCCGGAGAGATGATGTTATTCATAAAGTACTCAATAGCTGTACCTACTCTTGGTAAATACTCTGCCATTTCAAAAAAAAGAAAGAAGTTTCTGGAAGTTTGCGGATTGAATCTCTTTTTTTCATTGCTTCTTTCAATTGTCCTCTTATTTATTAAGTAAACAGCTTCGAGTTTTTGGAGTTTTCCGTTCTCAAAGATTTCAAAATCTTTTATTGTCAGGTCGCCTACAAAAGTGCTGCCGTCAAAGACTCTGACCGGTACTTCAATATTGACCACCAGAGATTGTTTTACAAATGCCTGCTGAGCCGCTCCGGTATGGCTCATAATTAGGATGCATGCCAAAAAAATAAGTTTTTTCATTTTAGCGTTTTATTCTTTCAAAGCCGGATAAATTGACAAAATCTAATTTTCCTTTCTGTTCAATTTTGTCAAAAAGCAGGTTCAGGCCCAGAGTGTCGCTTGAGATATGACCGGCTATGATTATGTTAAGGTTGGCCTTTTTTGCTTTTTCCAAGTGTTTTTCTCCTATGTGCATCCCAACTAATGTACTGACTCCGGAATTTGCGAATTTTTCGAAGATATCCTCTGAGCCTCCGGTCCCTCCAGTCATATCAACAAATATCTTGCCGCATTTGTTGTTCTCATTGCCGCTGATGATCTTTGGCGGAACTTGGAGATGAGCAGATTTTTTGAATTCCGGGATTTTTTTCAAAATATTAAGAGCGTCTTTTAATTTATAAGGTTTTTCTTTTTTAAAGAGGTTAGTCAGATAATTGGTGACGCAGTTGTCCGCGGGCGTATGAATGCACATCATAGGGATTCCCAGAACTCGGGCGGCATCAACAGCGCGGTTATGGTTTGCCGGCATCACTCCACGTTCTACTTCTGATATGCGTTTTTCCATAAGCTGTTCCGCAACACTGATAGTCACTCCATAAAGAGCCAGCAGATCGGATTGCAGTTTCATTACTTCATGAAGCTGGGCAAGGGCGTAACCTTCAGGATGGTGAGCGATCACAAGGTCGATCTTATCCTTTAGCTCCTTATTTAATTGATAGGTCAGAAGGATCTCTCCGACCTCCATGTCTATGCCTGTGATAACTTTTTTGATTTCCAGGTCACGGTTTCCATAGAGAATTCGTGAATCCGCATAGGGATTAAACATTCTATCTTTATCATAAAATTCTTTTTCTTCATCTTTAAGGTTGTTGAACTTCTCCTTTTCATCCTTTAATATCCGGGTGATATCTTTCTTGCTCCGCAAGTCATTCTCAATTCCTATTTCAACAGCCATTTTATATATGTCTTTTAATTTCATGTTAATTCTCCTCCCTTTACTATTCATAAAACATGTCGATATGTATAATACTCAGTAAATGGAAAATAGTAAATGGAAAAAAGCCGTAAAAATTCGGGGGGACATCATACTTAATTATTTTGTTTTGAGTGTTTATCCCATTAAAAATTGTGTAATTAAGTATGATGTCCCCCGAATTAGAATTATTTGACCGACAAGTTTTGCTGTGCTATAAGCTTAGATATAAATTGAAGGGGCAAATGCCTTTAAACATGAGGGAGCGCTCCTAATATGGAGATGTCCTATGAAAAAAATAGCTTTATCGAAAAAAGCATGTTTTTTTAGTTTGATTTTTGTAGTCTTGCTGATCTGGTCTATGTCTGTTTCTTTTGCTAACTCTAACGAAAATAATGATTTTGAGTTTGATAACTGCACCAGTATCATTGTGGGAAAGCTGGCCTCGATTGATGGTTCGACTATGACTTCGCATTCATGTGATAGTGGCTCTGACCGGACCTGGATAAATGTGGTTCCACACAAAAAGTATAAACCTGGGGATATGTGTAAGATATATTTACAGTCCAAAAGGGCAAAAGGCCCAAACGACCCTGAGAGGCTGGATATAGGTGAAATCCCTCAGGTTCTTGAGACCTACGCCTATATCAATACTGCTTATGCAGTTATGAATGAACATCAACTGGCTATTGGAGAGACTACTTTTGGTGGTAAACGCGAATTAAAAAGCGATGAAGGACTGATAGATTGTCCGGAGCTATATAGGTTGGTTTTGGAACGCGCCCGGACGGCAAGAGAGGCTATAAAAATTGCAGATGAATTGACTAGGAAATATGGTTATATAGATTATGGAGAGTGCTTTACTTTTGCAGACCCAAATGAGACCTGGCACTTTGAGATATTAGGCCCTGGGAAAGGAAACAAAGGTGCTGTATGGGCTGCTGTGCGTATCCCGGATGAGCATGTGGGTGTATCTGCAAATTCCAGCCGTATCAGGCACCTTGATCTTAAAGACCGGGAAAATTATCTAGCATCCAGCAATGTCTATTCTTTAGCAAAGGAAATGGGCTGGTGGGACAGCAAGAGCGGGGATTCTTTTGAGTTTTGCTATGCTTATGCTTCCCGGCGGAGCCTGGGCAGCCGAAGAAGGGAATGGCGGGTTTTAAGCCGGGTAACTCCTGCTCTTGGCCTTGACCCTAATAGCGAGAATTTCCCCTTTTCAGTTAAGCCTGAGAAGAAACTGTCAGTAAAAGATGTCTTGGATATTTTCCGGGATACATACCAGGATACCCCTTATGATATGACACGAAGCCTTTATACTGTAAATCGAAAAGGTCAATTAGTTAAAAGCCCTGTGGCAAGTTCGTTTTTAAATAGGGATCTGATGCAGCTATTAAAGGTTCAGCGGGAAAGGACCATCTGCTGCAGCCGTGCTACCTATCTTCAAGTCACTCAATCCCGCAGCTGGTTGCCTGATGCTGTGGGGGGTGTAGTGTGGTTGGGATATGATAATCCAGCTACTACGCCGCATGTACCATTTTACTGTGGGATAAGTCAGATGCCTGATTCTTATAGGGTAGATGGGAGAGAATGTTTCCGAAGAGATAGTGCCTGGTGGGCATTCAGGCGGGTAAGCCAGCTGGCTTTGTTCCGGTGGCAGATAATGAGTAAGGACATAAAAAAAGTATGGGAAAAGATCGAAAAGAAAGCTTTTGCCGAGCAGGTAAAGTTAGAAGCTGAGGCAGTGAGTTTGTATAAACAGAGTCCTGAAAAAGCCAGGGAATTTTTAACTGCATACTGTCACAAAGTTGCCAATCAAACGGTAGAGGCTTACTGGAAGTTAGGGGATGATCTATGGTCAAAATACACTAATAGTTTTTAATTAACTATTCACAAAAAATGTCGATATGGTGGGGGGATACTGTTTATAATTGAATTGACATTGATATATCCCTCTGATATAAATCCAATTGCATCAAAGGGAATATAGACTATATGATTGGCAAAAGCATCTCTCATTACAAAATTCTCGAACTGCTGGGAAAAGGCGGAATGGGGGAAGTTTATAAGGCAGAAGACACTAAGCTGAAACGAACCGTAGCTTTGAAATTTATTTCTAAAGATGAGTTTGAAAATAGCGAAAATAAGACCCGCTTTATTAATGAAGCCCAGGCCGCGGCTTCTCTTAATCATCCGCATATCAATACTATCTATGAGATCGATGAAGCTGAAGGTAAAACCTTTATTGCGATGGAATATCTGGATGGAAACAGCCTTAAAGATCAAATAAAATCGCAACTTTTGGAGGTTGAAACCGCAATTGACCTTGCCATCCAAGTAGCTGAAGGGCTGCAGGAAGCTCATGAAAATGGAATTATTCACCGGGATATTAAAAGCTCCAATATAATGGTGACTTCCCGGGGCCAGGCCAAGATCATGGATTTTGGCTTAGCCAGGTCCAAGGAAGGGACTCGGATCACAGGTACTGCGGTTATTCTGGGGACAGTATCCTTTATGTCTCCTGAGCAGGCTTGTAATGAAACTGTAGACAAGCGTACAGACATCTGGTCTTTCGGAGTTATGCTTTATGAGATGCTGACAGGCCAGCTTCCTTTTAAAGGAGAGCATGATCAGATCGTGCTTTATTCTATCCTGAACGATGATCCTTATCCTCTGACTGGCTTGCGGCGTGGGATCCCTTTGGAATTGGAAAGAATAGTTTTCAAGTGCCT
>CBFDDY010000215.1:0-4721 GCA_965603705.1 uncultured bacterium
ACCATCATACATGCGGCCCAAAACTCTGGCAGTATCCTTCATAGTTTCTTTGTACCCGATCTGTGAACCGGAAGGTCCCAGATAAGTCACATAGGCTCCCTGGTCAAAGGCCGCTACTTCAAAAGCACAGCGGGTACGGGTAGATGCTTTTTCGAAAATAAGAGCTATATTTTTCCCCTTTAATCTTGCCTGTTCGGTTCCTGCATACTTGGCTTTCTTAAGGTCCTGGGAAAGCTCTAGCAGAAACTTTATTTCTTTGGGTGTAAAATCCAGTAATTTTAAAAAATTCCGGTTGCGTAGATTAAAAGCCATAATAATTCCTCCAAATAACCTTATTCATAAAAAATGTTACTACTAATAATACTAAGTAAATAGAAAATGGTAAATAGTAAATAGCAGAAAAATAAATCAGTGTTTTAGTCTTATCTGCGTCAATCCGTGTCTAATATTGTTTTTCTAATAACTGCTTTCCCTGCCCTCTGCTTGCTTAATTTTTATATTTCTGAATTGGAGCTACATCATCAATAACATACATACCTCGGCCATTAGTGGCTATTACCATGGCATTATCACGCGGATGAATGATCAGATCCCAGACAAAACAATTGGGCAGGCCATTTGCTAGCACATGCCATTTTTCGCCGCCATTTAGAGTCACATAAACACCCAAGTCGGTTCCTACATAAAGAAGATCTTTCTTCTTGGGGTCCTCCCGGATGACATTTACAGGCCCGCCTGGAATATTGCCGGAAATATCCACCCAGGTCTTGCCATAATCCGTAGACTTGTATATATAGTCGGCAAAATCATCATCTCTGCGACCGTTAAGCGTCAAGTAAACTGTAGCTTTATCATATTTGGAAGTAACAATTCTTGAGACCTGTTTGTTAAAGGGGATGCCTGCGGTAATCTCTTTCCAGGTCTCGCCTCCATTTTGAGTAACATGGACTCTGCCGTCATCGGTTCCGGCATATATGAAACCGAATTGAAAGGGTGATTCTGAAATCGCCGTAAGGCATTGATGGGGAATAGCAAAAGGAAGTTTTCCGAGTTTATCAGGATTATTATAGGAAAGGTCGGGGCTAATCTTTTCCCAGGAATCGCCCCTATCTTTAGAACGGAACAGATACTGGAATCCATGGTAGATAACTTTATTATTATGGGGAGAGATTATCGTAGGAGCCATCCACTGACCGCGCAGGGGAGGTTCGCCTTCCTTAGCTTTGGGGACAATACTTTTGCTTATCCACTTTCCATTCAGTCCGGGTTTGTACTCGGACCGGTTAAGCCTTCCATAAAAAGAAGATGAATAAATTATATGAGGATTTGTAGGATCAACCGCCACATGAGTTCCCTCACCGCCCGGAGCTGCTTCCCAACGGGTGTTTACCCGGGGGACACCTCTGCGATAAGGAAGGCCATGGGCCACATTGCCCCGGTACGTACCATGGTCCTGAACCGAACCATAAACATTAAAGGGCTTTTCCATATCATATTCAACATTGTAAAACTGGACCAGATTCATTATGCGGTGAAAATCCCTCCAGGTTTTACCGCCGTCATAAGAGACATTTATACCGCCGTCATTAACATTTATCACATAATCGGAATCTTCAGGACAGATCCAGAGACCATGGTGGTCGCCATGAAGGCCGTCATAGTAAAGGCGCTTAAAGGTCTTACCTCCGTCTGTAGATTTTACCAGAGCCAAGCCCATAATATACAAGGTATCCTCATCATTGGGATCGACCCTTATCTGTCCGAAAACCCAGCCATAAGTGCCGCCGAATCCTTCCATCATCTCATTGGAAGGGCTTACCTTGCGCCAGTTTTCTCCTTTATCATCTGTACGGTAGACTTCTGCCCCAACGATCTTTCTTCCTTTTTTCAAGCGCCCATAAGCGTCCCGTTCGCCCTCTTTAGGCATCCGTCCAAGATTATGATTATCAACAAAAGCATAGAGCACATTGGGATTGTTTCTCGCTATGTCAATCCCGATCCTTCCGGTCTTTTCCAGGTTAGGAAGACCATTGGTTATCTGCTTCCAGTTTTTGCCACCGTCAGTAGTCTTAAAAATCCCATCCCCGGGTCCGGGCTGAGGATCGCTCCAGCGCTCTCGGATGCGATTCCACATAGAAACATAAAGGGTTTCATGGTCTTGCGGGTCTATTACCAGGTCATACGCTCCGATCCGTTCACTGATGTAAAACACTTTATCCCACGTTTCACCACCGTCAGTGGATTTAAACACACCCCGCTCTTCATTATCAGTCCATTCATGGCCGGGGGAGGCAACATAAACGATATCAGGATTTTTTGGATGGATGATGATACGCCCGATAGTCTGAGTTGCAGCCAGGCCCATATGCTTCCAGGTCTTGCCGGCATCCATTGATTTATACATTCCTGTCCCGGCAACTGAGGCCCGGAAAATATTGGCCTCACCAGTCCCCACCCAGATAATATCAGGATTAGATGGATCAATCGCAATATCTCCGATCGATATGGAAGGCACATCGTCCATTATCGGTTCCCAGGATATACCTGAGTTCTCTGTCTTCCATAATCCACCGGTTGCTCCTCCGGCATATATAGTATGCTGACTTCCTTTTGGCACCCCAATATCCGTACAGCGCCCGCTTATGATATCAGGCCCGATATTCCGCCATTTCAATTTCTTAAAACCCGACGTTTCCTTCATGGCCATATGCTGCTTATACCACTTCAAACGCACTACAGGGTCAGTCGATTCGATTTTTTCCTGGGCGTTAGCTTGTACATAGATTTGGAGCATAAGCACAAGAGAGAGCGAGGCCAGGATAAAAATTGCCTTTGATCGGAAAAATTTACGTAAATAAATCATAATTCCTCCTTATTAATCTGAACTATTCATAAAAATGTTAATATATATAATATAAAGTAAATTGCAAATAGTAAATAAAATTCAGATATGGCATGGATACGGGTAAATCCCGAAGAAAGCCATCCGGAACAACGCGGGCATGGTTCCCCGAGAGAATCTCGAGGAGAGCGTTGTGAGGACAGGAAGGGATTTCCCCGCTGAATAAATTTGGGGGACACTTTACTTAATTCCCCCCAATTTGAGGAACGCAAAATTCCTAATCCTAATTAGTGAAGATGGGGAATTAAGTAAAGTGTCCCCCAAATTTAATCACTTAATCCGGAGATCAATACTGCCGATCCCGGCATTGATCTCGACATTTATAGTAATATCAGTTTTTCCATAGGAGCTATTGGAATAAAAACTTCCCTGTTTTTTAAAATCCCTGGCATCAACCGAACCGATCCCCTTATCCACACTCACTTTCACTCCTGTCTCCCGCGGCAAATAAACAGTAGCAGCCCCTACTCCTCCATCAATTACAACATCAAGGTTTTTCTCGTGGTCACCGGAAAGATCCACTGTGATATCCCCTACTCCCATATCGATATCAACTAATAAAAGGTTCATCCCTCTCAGATCGAGCTTTCCTTCTCCGGCTCCAAAATCAATCAGCAACTCAACCGGCACATCTTCATTCAAATAAATATCCCAGTGATTTTTTCCGTGGCCGGCAGGTATCCCGTTAGTGCTTCCCTGGGATACTGTCAGGTGTCCTTTTTTTCCAAAAACACTGTATACGACCTTAGGCTTCCATTCCTCAACATTATAGGTAAAAATGCCTTCAAACAGTTCTGCTGCTCCACCCTGTACTCTGAATTCTCCAGCTCCCATATCCAACTCAATTTTTGCTGTATCAGCCTCTCCCAGCTGCACTGTCCTGGTCTCCTCCTGAAGGTCACCCACCTGAACACAGGAAACAATCCCCCCGATTATAAATACAAGCAGGCTCATCTTAATAAGATTTGTTTTTCTTTTCTTCATAATCACTGTCCTCCACGTTAATTATACGAATTTATCAAAGCAAAAGTTCACTTTAACTTTTTTTCTCAATTGAAATTTCTGCTCATCTGTATTATTGTATTTATTATTAAAAACAATGGAGGGATTTTAATATGTCAAAAAAAATATCAGCCTTAGTTATCATTGCATTTTTAGCCCTTATGACCGGAGCATGCAGTAAATCTTATGAAGGGCCTCCTGCTGACCTGGTTGTTAAAAACGCAAAAATTATAACCATAAATAAGGACAACCCTCACGCTGAGGCTATTGCAGTTAAGGATGAATTTATTATTGCAGTCACTTCTGACAATGAGATAGAGCAGTATATTGAAGAAGGGACTACGCGAGTAATCGATGCCGGAGGACGGCTCCTAGTGCCGGGATTTAACGATGCCCACATCCATTTCATGAGCGGCGGCCACTCTATGATGAACCTGGATTTCCGTTATGTCCATGATGTAAAAACCATTCAACAGATGGTCAAAGAAAAAGTCGAACAGGCAAAACCGGGAGAACTGATCCGCGGCCGAGGGTGGGAACACGAAACCTTTCCGGATAAAAAATGGCCCACTAAAGAAATCCTGGATAAAGTCGCTCCCAACAATCCGGTTTCCCTAAGCAGGGCAGACGGACATTCGGTATGGGTCAACAGTTACATCATCCGGGAATCCAGGATCACTAAAGACACGCCCAGTCCACCCAATGGCACTATTGTAAAAGACCCTGAGACCGGAGAACCAACCGGAATATTTAAAGAAGGCTCCCAACGCTTACTAAAAATCACAAGTTCAGTCAAATTAACTCCGGAAGAAATTCA
>CBFDDY010000216.1:0-4714 GCA_965603705.1 uncultured bacterium
ATTCATAAAAATTGCCGAGTTGATTTTTCCATGTTTTATGATAATAATAGTTTCAGGTCATTCACATACGGGAGAAATAATGAAGCGAAGAGATTTTATAGAAAAATCCGGATGCGGAATTGCGGGATATTATGCAACCCGATTTAAGATGCCTGCTTTAAAATATGATTTGCCGGTAAGCCCCTCTGATTTTAAAGCAATTCGCAATGATTTTCCCGCAATTAAGAAATTCCAAGCTTATCTTGATACTGCTTTTGTCGGATTGATGTCGAATCAGGTTAAAAAAGCACATGATACGTTTTTAGATGAAAGGCTGCAATTCGGTCCTTTTCCCAAAAATAAGTCTATTTTAGGGATATGGTTGGACAAAACAGAGGAAGTACGGAAAAAACTGGCATTATTTCTGGGAGCTAATGAGAAAGAAATAGCTTTTGTATTATGTACCGGTTGCGGCTCAAATATCGCCCTCAATGGCATTAATTGGAAAAAAGGGGAGAATGCAGTTATTGATGACCTTGAATACCCGACAGATTTCCATGTATTAAATGCTCTAAAAAAAAAAGGAGTAGAGATTAGAATAGCCAGAAACGAGAAAGGAAGAGTTACTCCGGATAAATTTGAAGCCCAGACTGATAAACACACACGTGCTTATGTTGTCAGCCACATAAGCTACTTAAATGGCTTCAGGCATAACTTAAGAAAGCTGGCTGATATCATTCATACATATGGAGGCTACTTGATTGTAGACAGTGCCCAGGCTGTAGGAGGTGTAAAAGTAAAAGTAAAAGAGGAAGGAGTTGATTTTTTATCAGGCATCCCCTACAAATGGCTTAACGGACCGAACGGAGTAGGTTTTTTATATGTGCGGGAAGAACTTATCCCAGAAATTGCCCCCGACAGATTAGGGTGGGCCAGTACGAATGACTTTAAATCTTTGGAAACAATGGAAAGCAATCCTTTACCAAACAATGCAAGACGTTATGAATACGGAACACTCAGTTTTGAAGGAATATATGCCTTAAATACTGTCCTTGATTATGCTCAACGAATAGGGATTGAAGCTATCGAACGGAGAAATATCAGACTAATTAAAAGACTTAGGGAAGGATTGTGTGAAAAAGGAGTAGAGTTCTATACTCCTGAGAACAACCAGGCGCCCATACTTTCTTTTTTTACTGATAATGAAAAGCATATTGGAAGTAAATTGAAAGAGAAAGGGATATATATAACAGCACGTCGCTGGGGAAAAGGGCAGATCAGAATATCTCCTAATTACTACAATAATGAAGAAGATATTGATATTTTTTTAAAAGCGTTTTCTGCTGTCTCAAAAAAATAAAAGGAGAAAATGGATGAAAAAAAGAGCCATCATTGCTGTATTGCTAATTTTGATCTGGTCAGCAGTGCTGTCTATTTCTTGTTCGACCAAACCTGAAGAACAAGCTGGGCCAGAAAAAAATCAGATATCCGGGGGTAGGCTCTCAGAAATCACTATCCGCAATGTAACTGATAAACCTATTGATTATCAAATAAAAACGATACATTCCCCGGGCGATGCTATCAAAAGGAGTCTTGGGATTGGAGATATCGACCGTTTTCCTAGTGAAGGAGGAGTAGAGCTTACTTTTAAGCAGGGAGATTTTTGGCAAAAATATCTACTTGATTCAAATATGCCTTATTCATTTCGATATGACGAAAATGGTCAGCTTGAGTTGTATGAAGGTTCACATGGGAGAGATGATGCTGAGGACTTGGCGCCATTTGTTACTACTCCCATACTTGTAGTCGAAAAAATGCTGGAACTAGCTAAACTGGATAAAGATGATGTCCTATATGACCTTGGTTGTGGAGACGGACGTATTGTGATCACAGCTGCCAAAAAGTACGGAGTACGCGGAGTGGGAATAGACTTTTCTGCTGAGCGGATAAAAGAATCAAGAAACAATGCAAAAAAAGCAGGTGTGGAAAATTTGGTTGAATTCCGCAGAGAAGATGTCACTAAATCTGATATATCCCAGGCAACTGTTGTCACACTTTACCTATTAACGGAATCTAATGAACTGCTTCGTCCGATCCTTGAAAAACAGCTGAAGCCTGGAACATTAGTAATATCCCACAATTATGATATCCCCGGGTGGGAAAAAAAAGAAATCGATTATACTTCAATCAAAACTCAGGATGATGAGGAACATATAATATATCTCTACCAAAAGTAAGGCGACTTGGAATGTCAGGAAAAACAGAAACTACAGGAAAATCAGTAGAGGCCTTAGCTATTTTAATTTTAGAATCTCTGCCATTCTGCTTATATAGACCGGATCAGTGCCGCAGCAGCCTCCGATTATTCCTGCTCCGTTTTTGATTGCTTCCGGTATATATTTTACATAGTCATCCACTGGCTGTGAGTAAGTAATTTTCCCATCTGTAGAGGGCTGAGGCTGGCCCGCATTTGCCTGGGCAATAATCGGGAGGGAGGTATGTTCCCGGGCTGTTTTGATCAAATCTGCCATGTCTTTGCTGTCAAGTGTGCAGTTAGCTCCAATAGCCGCAACTTCATATTCGGCCATTTTTTCAGCAAATTTTGAGAAATTTATGCCCATAATAGTAAAATATCCACGGGGAGTTTTATTAAAGGTCATAGTAACAAATATAGGTAGATCTGAGGCTTTTTTAGCAGCACGCAAGGCACAAAGGGTTTCAGAAAGGTCGTATTGGGTTTCAATAAGAAGAAAATCAACTCCGCCATCTGAAAGACCGCTGGCTTGTTCAAAGTAAGCAGCCTCAAACTCTTCTTCGATATATTCTCCCTGGGGTTTTAGAAATTTTCCTGTTGGGCCCATGCTGCCGCCCACAAATTTTCCTTCGGATTTTGTTTTTTGAGCCAGTTCTGCAGCTGCCCGGTTAAGTTTATAGCAGTGTTTTCCAAGCTTATAGGAAGAAAGTTTGATTTTACTTCCTCCAAAACTATTCGTCAGCACCGCATCTGAGCCGGCCTCAAAATAACTTTTATGAATCTCTTTAATGGCTTCCGGTTTTTCCGTATTCCAAGATTCCGGGCAGGCACCCATGGGAAAATCTCTCTTAAACAATTCAGTGCCCATTCCACCGTCAAGTAGAACTGTTCTTTTTTTTGCTAACTCTAATATTGAAGCTTTCATTTTTATTCTCCTCAATTAACTTGTACTATTTATACAATACAAATCTTTTAACATAACATTTTACATTTTACAATTTCACGTTTCACGGCTTTCCCTCATTTACCATTTGCTATTATCTATTTCCTAAGTATCATATATGTCGACATTTCTTATGAATTGTCCAGGTTTTTAAGCTTGTTGTACCATGTAAACTTAAGGATAATTGCGGCCCCCAGTCCTACTCCCAGCCATAATACAGACTTTCCATACCAGTGCCCAACAAGATACATGGGGAAAAGATAAAAACCTGATATGGCCAGCATCCCCAGGATAACATTCAATCCAGACAGGCCTGGCCGCTCTGATTTTTCTCTAAGATCAGGCGCTGTAAGAGGAGATTCTTTTCGCACTGGTTTCCAGAAACCAAAAGGTCTTACAGAGCAGAAAAAATCAATTAAGATTTTCTTATTAACCGGTTTTGTTGCTAAGGAAGCAGCAATGCTCATGCTAGTGGAAGCAGTAATTATGAGGGGAAATAGGTAATAGTCAGGAACATCTTTGTAAAACAAGGCAATCAATGACAATAAAATTCCTCCCACAGTTCCTAGGGAATAGCCCCATCCGTTCATTCGCCACCAGTACCACCTCAACACATTAGGAACGATTATTCCTGCTCCAAGCGCCATCATCATCCAATTCCATATATCAGCAATAGAGCGGCTTTGGAATCCGATCGCGCTTCCTATCAGGACTAGGAAAACAGTAGCGATATAACTGAAACGCACTGCTTCCTTATCTCCTGCTTTAGGGCGGAAATAAGGCTGCCAGATATCCCGGACAATAAAAGCTGCCCCGCTGTTTACAGTTGAACTGAAAGTTGACATAAAAGCAGCTAAAAGACCTGCTATTACAAAACCCCTTATCCCGGCAGGCAGGAAATTCTGTAAGACTAAAGGCATCACTTTTTCAGCATCAGAAACTCCGCTGATCCCGGTTAGGGCTAAAAGTACGATTCCCATGACCATAGCCCAGCGTACTATCAGAAAAACGCTCCAGGCTGCGCCTATTTTTGCAGCATCCCGTTCATTTTTAGCAGCTAAAAATCGCTGAAAATCATACATCTGGGCAGGGCCGCCTGCGTTTAAAAGTAGTCCCTTCATTATCCAGACGATTACCAGAGCGCCGAAAAACTCAAATGCAGCATTATCAGTGCCGGCAAATTCCTCAATTCTCCAGGGGATACGAAGAGAAGTGAATTGTTCCGGGAGCCGGGCTAAAGATTGTGGAGATAATTTTACCCAAGCTAGGCCTGCAATTAAGAGTCCGCTAAAGGTCAGAACTATAGTTTGGATGACATCTGTCACCACCACACTAAAAAGACCGCCTAAGATGACATAAAGCGTGGTGGCTGAAATAATCATAACTGCCAATAAATCAGGGTCAAGAGGAATATATACAGAGGCGAATTTGCCAATACCCTGAAAAGCATATCCAAGAAAGCTTGCCTGGGTAATGATCGCCACCAGTGCATAAGCGGTACGGGCGGTCCTGCCGGCTTTTTCGTCTCCAAAACGAGT
>CBFDDY010000217.1:0-4703 GCA_965603705.1 uncultured bacterium
TACAGCCACTATTTTACCCGGGGAGGGCCTATGGCGCTTTATCCCTGGGGTTTTATCCGCCGCCTCAGCATCAGCAGTGACAATCGCAAGCCCTTTGTTTTAATTGTTTCAGGTCATTACAGGACTCATCCGCATGGCTCTTATAACTGGTCACTAACTGCTACCCTGCGCTGGAAGCTGTGGAGCAATCTTAGCCTCTCTATTGGGCCGGGATATTCTTGGCGCCATTCAGTCGGGCAGTATATAGCTTGCATTGAAGATGAGCTTAAAATTGAAACATACGGGGCAAGGTATGTCATGTCGGATGTTATTCAGGAAACCCTGCCTATAGAGATTCGGGTCAACTGGACCTTTTCTCCCAGGTTAAGCCTCCAGGCTTATTTACAGCCTTTTATTGGGGTAGGTGAATTTTTTTGGTTTAAGGAACTGGTGGCAGCCCGAACATTTGACTTTGAGTATTATGCTGAAGGCGATTCTACAATTACGTTACAAAACAACACATATACGGTTGATCCTGACGGGCCGGGACCGGCTAAGGAATTTTTCTTCAGCAATCCTGATTTCAACCTAAAATCTCTGCGTGGGACTATTGTGCTTCGCTGGGAATATAAACCGGGATCAACCTTTTATGCAGTCTGGACCCAGAACCGGGCTGATTATTCCTATCCTGGTGATTTTCAGGTTGGCCGTGACTTAAAAGCCATTTTTAATGCTCCCGGGGAGAATATTTTTCTCCTAAAGTTTAATTACAGGTTCAAGCTTTAAGCAAGAATCAGTCAGTTGATCTGAAAGCATGCGAAGTTGAAGATGAAGCTGAGGTAATGGATACGCTCGCTTCAGATTTTTAACGCCATTCCTCTTCGTTTTTCTCGGCTACTGCGCAACTCCCCCCGTCCGGGGGTCAGACATGCTCCCAGCCCGGCTGCGCCGGGTTCCCTCGAAAAGACTCATCAGAAGGCTAAATCTTCAATGTCGCTTAATCCATGCCCTCAGCTTCATCTTGCACAATTTAATTATCTATCTATCCTTAACTATTCGGAAAAACTATTGATATTTATGACATCTATTTACCATTTCGTTCACAATGACTTCTCTATTTATAATCGACATTTTTTATTATTTAGGCGAGCCGATCTTACCGCCCCTTCTTTTTATCTGGAGTTCGCCTAATTTTATTCTTAAAGATTTGGCATGGATACTGGTAAATCCCGGGGAAAGCCCTGTCTTTCGAAGGGACTTACCTGTGTCCATGCCAAAGCCTGAATAAAATCAGAGGGGGACTTCTGTGATATTGTCAGTATTGCTTTCATATTTAATTTGGATTAAACTGAATTCTAAATACTGTGAGCTGGAAGCTTTGAGTTACTATTATGCCATTTAAAATATTCGCTGCTGACAGCAGCCCTTCGGCCCTTAAAGCATTACATCTGGCGTTCCAGGATTCAAATTATGACCTTTATACTTCTGAGGATGGGATAGAAGCGCTGGAGATCCTTATGCAAATCGATCCGGATGCAATTGTTCTGGGACTTTCACTTCCCCGCAAAGATGGCTATGAAATAGGCGGTTTTTTGAAAAAGGGAAAACAGTTTAAGGATACACCCCTTATCCTGCTGCAAGATGCCTTTCAGGAGCCGGATAAGGAAAAATTAAAATCCTTAAAATATAATAAACTTTTCAAGAAGCCTTTTGACTCCGAAGAGGTGGCCGCAGCTATAAGAAAGCTGGTGGGCGAGACAAAAACTCCGGATACTCTTCCGGAGGAACCTGATGTTCAAGAAGTTCGGGAAAATACATCTACAGAGGATAGAGAAAAAATAGGCGCGGGGAAGGCGCTGGAGGAAGCTGTTATGGAGAAGGTCAGGCAGGAAATTCTGCAGATGGAACGTGAACTGGAAAAGCGGATTGTAGCTCGCCTTAAGACGCAATAGTAAGGGATCAAGTCTTCATATTCCACATTACTCCATTTTTATTAGTTACATATGAAGGTAATGTGGAATATGAAGACTTGACCCCTTAGTGATAGCATTATAGACGAGAAACTGGTAAAATACCCCTTGTTTAAAATTCAGACATGAAGAAAATAATAGAGTTAGATAAGGCATATAATCCAAAACCTGTGGAAGAAAAGTGGGCTGATTTATGGATTGAAAAGAGGCTTTTTAGTCCGGATGGTTCTTCTTCCCGGAAAAAATTTTCTATGGTTCTTCCTCCTCCCAATGTAACCGGTTCTCTTCACATGGGACATGCTCTCTGTTTCACTTTACCTGATATTATTGTCCGCTGGCGTAGAATGCAGGGATATGATGTCCTCTGGTTACCCGGTACAGACCATGCCAGTATCGCAGTTCATAATGTTATTGAGAAAAAGCTTACTCAGGAAGGCATAGAAAAAGAAAAAGTAAGCCGCGAAAAATTCATGGAGATAGCCTGGGAGTGGAAGGAAAAATATGGCGGCAAGATCGTCCACCAGTTGAAAAAGCTGGGATTTTCTCTTGATTGGACGCGGGAACGGTTTACTATGGATAAAGGTTTTTCCCGGGCGGTTAACAAAGTTTTTGTGGATCTCTATCGGGAAGGACTTATTTACCGGGATTATTATCTAGTAAACCAGTGTCCGCACTGTAATACGGTTCTTTCTGATATTGAGATAGAGCATAAGGAATTAAAATCCAAGCTTTTTTATTTCAAATATCCGGTCCTGGATTCAGACGACTATGTGGTTGTAGCTACTACTCGGCCTGAGACTATGCTGGGGGATACGGCCGTAGCTGTGCACCCTAAGGACCCGCGCTTTAAACATTTGCATGGGGGAAAAGTCTTGCTTCCCCTGGTGGGCAGAAAAATACCGGTAATAACGGATAAGATGGTTGACAGAGAGTTTGGGACCGGGGTCGTTAAGGTAACTCCTGCTCATGATCCGGTGGATTTTGATATGGGAAAACGCCATAACCTTGAACAAGTCATTGTTATTAGCGGTTCCGGAATCATGACTGAAGCTGCCGGCAAAAAATTCCAGGGCCTTGACCGCTTTGCATGCCGGGAAAATGTCCTTGAAGCCTTAAAAAAAGAGGGACTGCTTGAAAAAATTGAGGACTACCAGCATGCAGTCGGTCACTGCTACCGTTGTAAGACTGTTATCGAACCGCACCTCTCCTGGCAGTGGTTTGTTAAAGTGGAACCGCTGGCTCGGGAAGCGATTAAGGTTGTGGAAGATGGAAAGATAGAGTTTATTCCTTCCAACTGGACCAAGACTTATTATGAATGGATGTATAATATTCATGACTGGTGTATTTCCCGCCAACTCTGGTGGGGGCACCAGATCCCGGCCTGGTATTGTCAGGACTGCAAACAGATCAATGTGGCTGAAAAGAAGCCTGATAAATGTGGGGAATGCGGGGGCAGCAATCTATACCAGGATGCAGATGTTTTAGACACTTGGTTCAGTTCAGCTCTCTGGCCGTTTGGGACATTGGGATGGCCTGAAAAGACAGAGGATTTAAATAATTTTTACCCAACTGATCTTATGTCTACCGGGTTTGATATCATATTTTTCTGGGTTGCCCGCATGATCATGATGGGGCTCAAATTCATGGGTGACATTCCCTTTAAACATGTCTTTATCAATGGATTAGTCAGGGATTTTGAAAGGCAAAAGATGAGCAAATCTGTAGGGAATATCATCGATCCCCTGGAGATGATAGATAAATACGGGACAGATGCCTTACGGTTTACTTTGGCAGCGCTGGCGATTCCGGGGATGGATATATCTCTTTCTGAAGAGCGTATGACTGGGTATCGTGCTTTTGTCAACAAAATATGGAATGCCTCGAGATTTGTGTTGATGAACCTGAAAGAGAGCGAATACACGGTCAAGGAGGAGGAGCTAACTCTGGTTAGCCGTTGGATAAGGAGCCGAGTAACGACAATAACCAGGGAAATGAATGAATCCCTGGAACAATATAAGTTTTATGAAGCCGCTGATAAAATATATCATTTTGTCTGGCATGAATTCTGCGACTGGTACCTTGAGTTGGTAAAGCCTGAACTGAATTCGGGTAACAATACAAGTTATGCTGTTCTGATCGATATGCTTGATAGAATACTAAAGCTGCTGCATCCATTTATGCCTTTTGTAACTGAGGAGATCTGGCAAAAACTTCCGGGCGCTGGAGAATCGCTGGTTACTGCTGCATTTCCGGCAGAAGAGGATGCCTGGCGTAATAAAGAGGCAGAAAAAGTTCTTGACCAGCTGCAAAAGTTGATTATTGAAATTCGAACTATTAAGGCTGAAAATCGCATTCCTCCTAGAAAAGAGATAGATCTTTGGATTAAAGCCGGGGGTTTAGCAGAGAAACAGATCGTCAGGGAGAACCTGGAATACATTCAGTTTCTGGCCGGGGTACGCTCTATAAAGAATATGGCAGAATTCCCGTGGGGGGAGAAGTTCCTTAAGGGAATTGCCGGTGATTTAGAAATTGGGATTCCCTTGACCGAAGGTCTTGTCGATCTGGGAAAGGAGCAACAACGTCTAAAGAAAGAGCTGCTAAAGGTAGAGACAGAAACCGGGAAAATACAAAGCAGGCTGGATAATAAAAATTTTTACAGCCGGGCTCCCCAGGAGGTTTTCCGAAAAACCGAAGAACGCCTGCATGAACTTCAAGACAAAAAAGAGAAACTGCATAAAAACCTGAAACATATAA
>CBFDDY010000218.1:0-4665 GCA_965603705.1 uncultured bacterium
GGCTGATAAGGATTTCTTTTTCTGATGGCCTGCCTTCCCGTTTAAAAAATCCTCCTGGTATCTTCCCTCCGGCATAGGTGTATTGCCTATAATCCACAATTAAGGGAAGGAAAGGCTTGGCTTCTTTTTGTTCTTTTTTTGAACAAGCGGAAACGAACATTACTGTATCCCCATAGCGGATAAGGACCGAGCCATCGGCTTGTCTGCCATACTTATTTAATTCTATTGTCAGAGTGTTATTGTTTATTTCTAAAGTCAGTTTATTATTTAACATAAAGTTTATTTCTCCAAGTAAAACTATTTTCTAAGTCCAAGTTTTTTTATAAGATTTGAATAGCGTTTTAGGTCTTCTTTTTTCAGGTATTCCAACAGCCTTTTTCTTTTCCCTACTAACTTCATAAGACCAGTTTTGGAATGATAGTCATGTTTATGGGTTTCAAAATGTTTGCTCAAGTAATTAATACGGTTGGTTATTAAGGCAATTTGAACCTCAGGCGAACCAGTATCCTTGGGGTTTATTTTATTTTCTTTAATGATTTTTGTTTTATCTTCTGTATTAAGCACCAATATTTTCTCCTTTTATTTATTCATTTATGCTATCAGAATTCCCGAGGAAAGTAAAATTTAAATAATCTGGAAGCATATATTAAAGAAGCATAATGTTCTAGGTAGATGCTAAAAATATCTATCCTGATTTTTTGGTAATATTAGGAAGTTAGACTTTTTTTCCTTTGGATAAGATGTTGAGCATATTTGGAATTTAACCCACCCATTTTATCCTCTACTTCCTTCAGTTTTGTTTCAATTTCAGACAAAGTCATTTTATTTATCTTCTTTTTTTTCTTAGGGGCAGGTGATGCGATTTTTTCTTCTTTCTCTTCCGTTGATTTTTCTTTTTCTTTTTTTGAATCTTCTTCTTTTTCCTCTTTTTCTTTTTTTTTCTTTTCAGTTAATTCTTCTTTTTCTTTTTTTGAATCTTCTGGTTTATCGACTATTTCTTTTTTTTCTTTTTTTTCTACTTTGTCCTTTTTCTCTACTTTTTCTTCCTTTTTATTATTCTGGGGAGATTTTTTCTTTTCCTTTTCTTCCTTTTCGACTATTTCTTTTTTTTCTTTTTTCTCTTCTTCCATTTGGTTTCCTTTTTTTTAGAACCGAATTTACAAGAAACAATAAGTAACAAAATTATATTACCAGAAAATATAATAAAATGAAACACTTAGTTTACTAGTCACAATGGACAGCCTCTGGTTAATACTGTATAGTTTTTGAAATGTACATATTATATTCATTTATACTGTTCATTACACTTTGTTTTTATATCCCGGTTTATTTTGTCAGATATAGAGTTATGAAAGGAGAAAGTCTGCATTTACGGGAAAGATTAGGCTTATGTATTCCAAAGAAGAAAAGTTGTGATAAGGCACTATGGCTCCATGCGGTTTCGGTTGGTGAAGTATTGTCATTGCAGAATTTGGCAAAGCGGATAAAAGCAAAACATCCGAATTGGGTGATATATTTTTCTTCCCTGACAATTTCAGGTCTTAGGATTGCTGTAGACAAATTGAATGATGTGGACAAGATATTTTATATTCCCTTTGATTTTAATTTTATTGTAAAAAAATATTTTAAAAAAATTAAGCCGGATATTTTTGTACTTGTTGAATCTGAATTCTGGCCCAACCTTTTAAGGTCTGCAAAAAAATATGCAAAGGGAGTCCTATTGATCAATGGCCGGATTTCAAAGAAATCTCATTCGATGTACTCAAAAATTAAATTTATTATAAAAAAAGTTTTAGAAAACATAGACATTTTTTTGGTGCAGACTGATCTTGATAAAAAAAGACTGGAAGATATAGGAATAAATGGCGATAAGTTAGTAGTTGCAGGAAATCTAAAAGCTGAAATTGAACTTCCAAAATTGTCAGAAAAGCAGGTGAAAGAAATGAAAGATGATCTTTTTATTCCTGCAGATGTTAAAGTTGTTATGGCTGGGAGCACCAGAAAAGGGGAGGAAGAAAAGCTCTTGAATGCATTTGCCAAAGCATTAGAGCAAAGAGATGACATAGCCCTGATTATTGCACCACGCCATCCGGAGCGGGCAGATGAGATAATAAAAATCTGTAAAGGCCTAATGCTGCCAGTAATTAAACGAACTAGACTTAAAAAGGAGGATAAATGGAAAGTGCTTATTCTCAACACAATTGGAGAGCTTTCATCTTTTTATTCTGTCGTGGATGTAGCATTTATCGGGGGCAGCTTGATTCCATGGGGAGGACAGAATTTTCTGGAACCGGCATTTTATGGGAAACCAGTTTTTTTTGGACCTCATATGGATAATTTTGCTTATCTTGCAGAGTTTTTTATTAGCAGAGGAGCAGCAAAGGCTATTAATTGTGAGAATGACCTGCTTAAAATGTTTCTGTTCAAAGGGGAAAATAATTTAAGGAAAATGGGAGATTCAGCAAAAGAAACTTTGGTATCATTGCAGGGAGTGACTGATAGGACTATGAAGGTTATTGAAGATTTTATGAATGCTTCGGAGTGGAGGGCATAGATGAATCAAGGCAAGCTGAAAGATCTATCATTGAAGCTTGTAATAATTTTGATGTTTCTATTGTTTATGTCAAGTTTTTCTGAAACTGTCTTTGCGAAAGAGGGGAATTCTGAGTACCGGCTTAATAAGATATATCTAAAGAATTTTAAAAACGATTTTGTTTCTGTCTGTACATCTCCTGCAAAATGGAAAAAGAAAGATTATTTAGTATTATCAGCAGTTTTAGGAACAGGCGTTCTTTTATATGTATTTGATGAGGATATCTATTCCTGGCTCCAGGAAAAGAAAAATCCTTCATCTGAAGATTTTTCTAATATAATATCGAACTTCGGGAACGGTCTTTTTCTGGGGGGAATGATTGCATCTCTTTATTCTATCGGGGAGCTCTCAAACAAGCCTTCATTGAGGAAAACAGCTTTGCTTAGTATGGAAAGCTGGCTGACATCAGGGGCGATTGTGCTGAGTTTAAAATTCCTCCTCGGGCGTGCTCGTCCCTATACAAGAGAAGGAAGCACTGAATTTCAGCCATTTTCTTCAGGTTCGAGTCATTATTCTTTGCCATCTGGTCATGCGACTTCTGCTTTTGCAGTCGCTTCCGTGATAGCTGGGCAATCTGATAGTAAGTTTGTGGATATTTTAGTTTACAGCTTGGCATCAATGGCTGCAGTTTCCCGTGTTCATGATCTTAAACATTGGCCTTCAGATGTGTTTATAGGCTCTGTCTTGGGGTATGCTGTGGGCAAAGCTATCTGCAGATTGAACAGCAGAAGGGGAAAAAATAGATTGAAGGTAGGATTGCAATTGTCTCCTTATGGGCAGGGGATTACTATCTCATACAAATTTTAACCTTTCACGTTTTATTTCTTTCTATTCTCCATTATCCATTTACTATTTTCCGCCTTAACAACCGTGACAGTTTTTATATTTTTTGCCACTTCCACAGGGACAGGGATCATTTCGTCCAGGTTTTTTCTGTTTGGAAGACGAGTTGGTGTTCATATAAATCTGGTAGTCTTTCGCAGCTCGCCCGGCATATAAGCATTTTGACATAGCTTGAAAATAGGGAAGGGAATGACTAAAGAATTTTAGAAATCCGGGGCAAAGATAGTTTAGGTCTGATCCCCCTCCCGGAGCAGAAGAGAAGCGGTGAGCAGGGCAGCCCCCGTGGCATAATCTTAAATAATTGCACTTCAGGCAAAAGCGGGGAAGGCTGTCTTTTTTTTTATTGCCGAAATCGATTTGTTTTTTCCCATCTATCATTTCCCTGAGGATCAGTTCAGAGATGTTTCCTAAATAGTTTTTTTTGAATACAAAATGGTCACAGCTGTATAAATCTCCATTGTGCTCCAGAGCGGCTGCTTTTCCACAGGTTTCTGCATGCACACACAAAGAGGAATGCATTCCCATATAAAGTCCAAGAAAAACATCAAAGTGCTGAACAAATATTTCTCCTATATCTGATTTTATCCATTTGTCAAAAACTTCTGAAAGGAAATTCCCCCATTGCCGGGGTCCGACCGATTCTTTGGAAATAGAATCATCTGATTTTTTTTCTACTATAGGAATAAATTGAAAAAAAATTGCTCCAGCATTTTTTAGAAAGTCATATATCTTTTCAGGCTGATTTCCGTTCAGGTTATTTACAACAGTAAGAGTATTAAATTCTACTTTCTCTTTAATAAGTACATTAAGTCCCCTAATGACATCTTTGAATGAGCCTTTACCTTTTGAATCGCGTCTGTAGAAATTATGGATTTCTTCGGGACCGTCTATACTTATCCCAATTAGAAAATTTTCCTCATGGAAAAATTTCCCCCAGTTTTCGTCCAGAAGTGTTCCGTTTGTCTGGAATGTATTGGTAATGCGCATCCCATCCCGGCAGAATTTCTTTTGGAACTTAACAGCCTGCCTGAAAAAATCGATTCCCAAAAGAGTTGGTTCTCCTCCTTGCCAGGAGAAATGCAATTCTTTTACAGATTCGGGCTGACTTTCAATATACTGGCGTGTCAAGTTTTTCAGGACATAATCAGTAATCCGGAATGATATTATGCCGGTGTATAGAATTTTTTTGTTTAGGTAAAAGCAATAACATCAGATAAGTTAACAAACAG
>CBFDDY010000219.1:0-4641 GCA_965603705.1 uncultured bacterium
TCAAGTCTTCATATTCCACATTTCCATACTTAATTAGTTAAATATGAAAGTAATGTGGAATATGAAGACTTGATCCCTTTAGCGCTTGAAGTGCTTTGCTCTTTCTGTTAATATTCCTTTTTCTTATTCTTAATATGAAAAAAATAATTCCTTTATTAGCCGCCTTTTTCCTGCTTACAACCATCTCATTTGCCCAAAACAAACTAGATATCAAGGGTAAAGTCTCAAACGAAAAAGGAGACCCGCTTTCCGGAGTAAAAGTTGAAGTATTTGAGACTCAGATAAAAACCACTACCGGTCAAGACGGTAGTTTTTCTATCACAGGCCTTAACCCCGGAGAATATCGCATTCTCTTTATTCACCCTGATTATATGCCCGGAGTTCTTGAAATAACCGTTAGTGAGAATAAAAAAAATCATGTCGAAATCGATCTATCCCAGCAAAGCTCCCGGCTACTAAATCTAAAAAATGAGATCACAGTCACAGCCGAGGCAGATTCATTTCTTGATGTAAGCCTTCCTTCCCACAGGACTATTATCACTGACAAGACTTTATCTAAATTAGCCACATCCAATATTGCTGAGACCGTAGCAAAGACCCCGGGAGTGACTATGGTCGGAAAAGGCGGTTATTCCATGGCCCCTGCTATCAGAGGGCTTGCTGAACACCGCATTTTGATATTAGTGGATGGGGTCAAAATAAGATCAGAGAGACGGGTGGGAGCAAGTGCTTCTTTTGTTAATGTTAATAATATTGCCCGCCTGGAAGTAAACCGTGGCCCTTATTCCGTCTTCTACGGCTCAGGCGCTATCGGCGGGATTATCAATATTCTGACAAAATCTCCTTCTTCCCAGGCTCCTGTAAATGGAAATTTCCAATTCGGATACAATACGGCAAGAGATGAAAAAGCAGCTTCAATGAATTTAAGCGGATCAAAAGGAAAGTTCGGTTTTATGCTCTCAGCTAATGGGAAACAAGCCTCCGATTATTCCTCCCCCTCAGCAACCATCAAACAGTCCCGTTATGCCGATTATGACATCATGTTTAAGATCATACGGGAGGAGAAAAATTCCCGGTTTTATTTTAATTTTTTTACTGATCAGGCCATTGATATCGGCAAACCCAGTCCCTCATCAGAATTTAAACCACGCTGGTATCCCAGAGAAAAAAACACTCTCCTCACCCTGGGCTGCCAGATAAGAGATGCGCTCTTTCTTGATAACTTTAATGCCGGCTTCTATTTTTTTCCCTCGCTACTGGAGACTAAAAAGGAAAACCTGCGGGAGACTTACTCAGTAGAAATACGCAACCTGGCCAAGATTGAAGCCTCAAATTTTGGATTTAAGCTCCGCGGGGGAAAATCTCTGGGAGAACTACATACCCTAAATTTCGGGATAGATTTTTTCGGCCGCGCCGGCATAAATGACAAAAATACGGAATGGCAGTTTGATGAAACCGGCAATATTACAGGGATAACAGAAGAAACATCCCTCCTCAATTCCCGGAGAAATAATATCGGGATATATATAGACGATAAATTTCAAATAAGCTCACATTCAACCCTCAATTTCGGAATCAGAGGAGATTATATAAATACAAGTAATCAGACAGTGGAAGGAAAGCGGATGTCAAGAGACGACAGGTCTATCTCAGGTTATATGGGCTCAGTATTTCAATTGACCCCTCATTTTTCCTGTCTAGCAAATATTGGCAGCTCTTTCCGTTTTCCTACGATAAGCGAATTGTTTTATTCCGGCTTGACTGGAAGAGGAACCATATCCGCAAATGCCGACCTTTCTCCGGAAAGAAGTGTTAACCTGGATTTTGGTATACGCTATCTTCATGACAGGCTTTACGTCTCCATTTATGTTTTCAACAATACGATAAGCGACATTATCCAAAAGTACAAAACTCCTGAAACGGATGCTTATTTTTATAAGAACCTTATCAAGGGACAAATTTATGGGATTGAAGGTGAATTTTATTTCTGGTTGTTTAAGGAACTTGACTTACAGCTAAGCTTCCACCACTTGCTCGGCAAAAATACTACAGACAGCACTTCTCTTAATTATATACCTACCACCCGTTTGACTCTCGGAGCTAAATATGACCAAAATAATTTTTGGTTCGAACCCAAAATAGTTTTTTCAGCAGCCAAAAAAAATCCAGGGCCTTTAGAGACAGAAATTGACGGATATACTTTGGTAGACATTAATCTCGGTTACACCGTAAATAAAAACATCCAACTGATAGCAGCAGTAAATAATATTTCAAACACTACTTATCGAGCTTCCGCCGATGAACAAGGAGTTGATGCCCCCGGCAGAAGCTTCATCTTCAAAGCCTCTTATTCTTTTTAAAAAAATCCTGCTTAGTGTTTTCTTGACCTGAAGTAAATCCTATGTTAAAAATGTAAAATATGAAAAATATTTTTATTTATCCTAGGAGGTCTTAAATTATGCTTAAAGCTTACCCAAAATGTTTCCTTACCCTGGTGCTTCTCTTCTGCTTGTTAACAGCAGCGCCAAGCATGTCTGGGCAACAGCTTGACAAAAATATTCTAAACAGCATCCACTACCGTGAGATCGGCCCTACCCGCCAAAGCGGCCGGTTTGTCGATTTCGCCTGGAACGAGAAAGAACCCAACACTTTCTATGCTGCCACTGCATCAGGCGGACTCTGGAAAACCATCAATAACGGCATCACCTTTAAACCCCTCTTTACAAATCAGAAGGTCTTTTCTATCGGAGATGTAGCTGTCGCCCCCTCAGACCAGAATATCGTCTGGATAGGGAGCGGGGAAGCTAATAACTCCCGCAGCACCTACTGGGGAGACGGTATGTACAAGTCAACCGATGCCGGAAAAACCTGGAAGCATATGGGCCTGAAGGAATCCCATCACATAGGCGCCATAGAGATCCATCCTGAAAACCCGGATATCCTCTACGTAGCTGCTCTCGGCCATCTTTATTCGGACAATCCGGAAAGAGGCCTTTACAAGACTATAGACGGAGGAACGACTTGGAATAAAGTGCTGGATGTAGTGGTAAAAGGCAAAAATATCGGAGTAGTCGACTGTGTTATGCACCCGGAAAACCCGGATATCCTCTATGCTGCTACATTTGACAAGGTCCGTAGGCCCTACACCTACAACTTGGGAGGACCGGGAAGCCGTATATATAAAACCACTGACGGTGGTAAGACCTGGAATAAACTCGGCGGCGGGCTGCCAGAAGGTATGCTTGGCCGTATCGGCATCGATATTTACAAGAAAAACCCTAGCGTGCTGTATACAACAATTGAAAATGCCAATAAAAAAGATATGTCGGATGAGGAGCGTTATCAGGAACTTATCGCTAACAAATCCAGCGGCGGCATGATCGGAGGAGAAGTTTACCGTTCGGATGATGATGGCCAGACCTGGAAAAAAGCATCCCCGGATGGCGAGAATATAGGCGGCGCCCCTGCTTATTATTATGGACAGATCTTTATTGATCCAAATAATGACAAAGTCGTTCATGTATTAAGCGCTGCCTCCTGGGGCACATATGACGGCGGTAAATCCTGGAAAAGGCGGCCTCTTGGCTTTGGAGGCGACGACCACGCCCTCTGGATCGACCCCAGAGATTCCCAGCATATCTGGATAGGGTATGACCATGGACTCGGCATCACCTATGACGGCGGCAAAAACTGGTATCACCCTGATAATCTGCCGCTGGCCCAACTCTATGCAGTCGGGATTGATAATTCCTATCCCTATCGGGTAGCGGGCGGATTACAAGATAACGGCTCCTTAATGGGACCCAGCACCAAACGCGGCGGCGATCCCATCCACCTCGAGGATTGGCAGGGTGTAGGCGGCGGAGACGGTATGTATAATGTCTTTGACTGGAAGACCAACCGCTACATCTATAACGAATCCCAATTCGGCCCCCTATCAAGACTAGACCTTAAAACAGGCGAGAGAAAATCCATTGCTTACAGCCGCAAGGACCCCAAAATGCGCTGGAATTGGAATGCCCCCATTCTGGTATCCCCGCATAACAGCGATGTTATTTACCACTGCGGCAACAAAGTAGTCAAATCCCCGTTCCGGGGCGAATACTGGGAAGTTATCAGCCCGGACCTCACAACCAACAATCCGAAATTCCTCCCCACCGGAAAAGGCGGAGACGGAAACATCCAGTACTGTACTATCACCAGCTTTGATGAATCACCCCTGGTAGAAGGACTGCTCTGGGTAGGAACCGACGACGGCAATGTACAGATGACCCGTGATGGCGGCAAGAAATGGACAAAGCTCAATGACAATATCACCGGAAATCCGGAGTACTGGGTAAGCAGAGTAACTGCTTCTAATTTTGACCCAGGCACAGCTTATGCTTCCTATACAGGCTTTCGCAGGGATGATTTCAGGCCGTTTGTATATAAAACTACAGACTATGGAAAGACCTGGACCTCTATTACAGCAAATCTACCCCAAGGACCCATCAATGTTATCCGGGAACACCCTCTAAATCCCAGCCTGCTTTTTGTCGGAACTGATTTCGGCGTTTATGTCTCAATAGATGGCGGAAAAAGCTGGTCGCAAATGAAAAACAACATGCCCATCCAGCCGGTGCAGGACTTAAAGATCCATCC
>CBFDDY010000220.1:0-4624 GCA_965603705.1 uncultured bacterium
TTTAAAAGAGATGGAGGCTAAGCAAGTTGGCTGAATTACGACTGGATGAGCTGGCCCATAAAATGGGAGGAAAAATCCTCCAGGGATCCCCTTCTCTCCGCTTTGACCGGTTTAATATCGATTCCCGCCAATCTAAACCAGGCGAACTCTTTTTTGCCATAACTGCAAAAAGAGATGGACATAATTATATTTCCCATTCAGTCCAAAAGGGAGCAGCAGGAGCAGTCATTTCACACAAAATTCCGCTCCAAAATCAAAAAATAGCCTTGATTCAGGTGAAAGATACTGTCCAGGCGCTGCAATTATTAGCAAAAAGAATCCTCCAGGAATCAAACAGCAAGGTTATCGGTATTACTGGCAGTGTGGGCAAAACAACCGTCAAGGAATTCACAGCTGCTCTCCTTTCAAGTAATGGGAATGTATTAAAATCGAAAGGCAGCTATAACAACTACCTGGGTCTTCCCCTCTCCCTCCTCCTGCTAACAAAAGAGGATGAACTGGCGGTTCTTGAATACGGGATGAGTTCTTCCGGAGAAATCACAGCTCTAACCCATATTGCTCCCCCTGATATTGCAGTAATCACCAATATAAAACCGGCACACCTTGAGTTTTTCAAAGACATAAAAAAGATTGCCATGGCTAAAAAAGAAATCCTGAACGGCCTGAAATCCAAAGGCATAGCAGTTTTGAACGGAGATGATCCTCTGGTAAAAGAAATAGCTGAAAAAAGAAAAGGCAAACAGATCTTCTTCGGAACATCGGAAGGACATGACATTTCAGCTAAAAATATCAAAAACGACGGTTGGAAGGGAACAACTTTTGACCTGAATTATGGCCAAGAAATGATAAAAATATTTATCCCGTTTTTTTGCAAAAGTTCCATATACAACTTTCTTGCAGCTGCAAGTGTAGCTTATGCTCTCTCAATCCCAGCTCAAATGATCGCAAGACGGGCAAAACATCTAGCAGCTTTTCCCAACCGGGGTGGCCTGGTCCATCTTGAGAATAACATTAAACTAATAGATGACTCTTACAATTCCAATCCTGCCGCTTTAGAAATGGCGCTTAAAGACCTATCAAAACTACCCGGAAATAGAAAGATAGCAATTCTAGGAGATATGCTGGAATTGGGGCAAAATGAGATTGAATTCCATATCCAGGCAGGGGAAAAAACAGCCCAGCTGGGCCTGGACCTTTTAGTCACAATCGGTCCCCTTTCCCTGAATATGGCAAAAGGAGCTATCGCTGAAGGCATGAAACACAGCTGTATTTTCTCTTACCAGAATTCCGAAAAAGCAGCGAAAGAGATTAAGTCATTCCTAAAAGAAGGTGATCTCATCCTGGTCAAGGGATCAAGAGGAATTAAAACTGAAAAAATTGTAAATGAATTAAAAGGAAAAGGAAAATAACATGCTTCCCTGGTTATTGGTGCCGTTAAAACAATATCTCACATTTTTTAATGTCTTCCGCTATATTACCGTGCGTACTGCCCTGGCAGGAATTACCGCACTTATTCTCAGTCTGATTTTAGGCCCATGGATCATAAAAAAACTAAAAAAACACCAGATAGGCGAAGAGATCAGGGATGATGGACCGGAATCTCATGCTGCCAAAAAGGGAACTCCATCTATGGGAGGGTTCCTGATCATAGGGGCTACGATCATCCCCACTATTCTGTGGGCTGATCTGGGGAATACTAATGTGTGGCTGGCAGTTTTTACCATGTTATCCTTTGGTGCTCTCGGCTTTTGGGATGACTTTCTGCAGATAAAAAAGAAAAAATCAAAAGGTCTAATAGCCAAACACAAACTGATCTTTCAGGTCATACTTGCTGCACTTATAGGATTTGTTTTCATTTACCTGGGTATGCACGGCGATTTCTCCTTGCAGTTGTCAGTTCCGTTTTTCAAAAAGTGGGCTCCTTATTTAGGCGTTTATTACCTCCCCTGGATAATATTGATCATTACAAGCTCCTCAAATGCTGTCAACCTGGCTGATGGGCTTGACGGCCTAGCCATCGGACTTACTCTAATAAGCATTACCACCTTCACTGTGATTTCTTACACGACCGGACATATAGAATGGTCTGGATATCTTCAGATACCCTATGTTTCTTCCGCCGCAGAATCAACGGTCTTCCTGGGTTCGATGTTTGGAGCTTGCCTCGGTTTTCTCTGGTACAATTGCCACCCCGCTGAAGTCTTTATGGGAGACACAGGGGCTCTCTCTCTAGGAGCTACCCTCGGTGTAGTCGCTATTATGATCAAACAAGAGCTGCTTCTTTTAATGGTTGCAGGTGTTTTTATCATAGAGGCATTATCCGTCCTGCTTCAGGTTTCGTATTTTAAATATTCAGGAGGCAAACGTATTTTTAAGATGGCGCCCTTACACCATCATTTTGAACTATCAGGTTGGTCAGAACAGAAGGTTGTGGTGCGATTCTGGATTGCTGCTATCATTTTTGCTCTTTTCAGTCTCACCACCCTAAAATTGAGATAGAATGGATCTAAAAGAAAAAAAAGTTTTAGTCGCAGGCTTCGGTAAAACCGGTGTAGCAGTCTGCAGGTTTCTTCTCCAACAGGGTGCAAAAATCAAGGTCAGTGAGAAAAGATCCCGGGATAAAATAGCCGGAATTACAGAATGGAGAAAAAAAGGAGTTGAATTTGAAACAGGCGGGCATAATCTAAAATCCTTTTTAGAAGCCGAACTCATTATACCAAGCCCGGGAATTCCTTTTATCCCGGAATTAAAAAAAGCTGAAGAACAGGAAATTCCGATTTTTTCAGAAGTAGAGCTGGCCTTCCGATTTTTAAAAGGAAAAATTGTTGGCATAACCGGTTCCAATGGAAAATCAACTGTGACCACCCTAACCTACAGGATACTTAAAGAAGCTGGGCTCCGGTCCTTTCTAGCCGGAAATATTGGCACTCCTCTGATCAGTTTCGTAGAAAATAGCACAAAAGATGATATCTATGTAACTGAATTATCAAGTTTTCAACTGACACACACACAAAAATTCTCCTGCGATCTTTCTCTTTTTCTAAATATAACCCCTGACCATATTGACTGGCATAAAGGCTTTGAAAATTACTTCTCTGCTAAAAAGAAACTTATCTTTGATCAAAAAAAGGATGGCACCGCCATTCTCAACCGTGATGATAAAAAAGTTTGGGGGCTTAGAAATAGAGGACCTGACCGGATCTTCGGCTTCAGTCGTAAAACCCGCCCAGTCCCGGGTTGCTATCTTGAAAACGACTACATAAAACTTTTTACCAAAAAAGAAGAAAAACTGATGAAAATATCTGAAATACCTCTTCCGGGAATACATAACCAGGAAAATGTCATGGCATCTGCCCTGGCAGGTCACATCCTTGGGATTCCTTTAAAGAAAATAAAGGAAAGCGTTAAAAAGTTTAGGGGACTGGAACACCGCCTGGAGATTGTCCGTAATATTCGGGGTATTGATTTCTATAATGACTCCAAAGCCACAAATATTGACGCTGCCTCAAAATCAATTCAGAGTTTTAACCGGAAGATCATTCTTATCCTGGGAGGAAGGGACAAAGGCGGAGACTTTGTATCATTACGAAAAAATATAAAAAACCGGGTAAAAAAAATAGTACTTATGGGAGAAGCCCGGGATAAAATCCGCAAAGATCTCAGAGGTATTGTTGCCGGGGAGACTGCAGATACTATGCAGGAAGCAGTAAAACTTAGCTTCAACTCAGCAGAAAAGGGGGATATTGTCCTGCTGGCTCCTGCCTGTACCAGCTTCGACATGTTTGATAGTTTTGAGCACAGAGGAAAAGTATTTAAAAAGGAGGTCGATTCTCTCCAGGAAAAACTGAATCAGGAAAATTTGTAAAACTATGGAAATATTCAGAAGAACAGGTTTCGATAAACCTTTTTTCCTCACAACTCTTATCCTGATCTCTTTTGGCCTGGTAATAGTATTCAGTTCTTCGGCAATTCTCTCCAATGAAATATATCAGCGGCCATTTAATTTTTTCATACACCAGTTGGTTGGAGCCAGTATCGGCCTGGCCCTTGCCCTCATTGTAATGATCACAAAAATCCCTTTTTACCAGAGCAACACCTTTATCTATGGGCTGCTGTTTCTGTCGCTTATACTTTTATCTGCCTGCATGTTCATGCCGGCTATAGGGCATACAAATCGCTGGCTGTTTTTTTTCGGATTGAGGTTTCAGCCATCAGAACTGGCAAAAATAAGCCTGATCCTATTTATAGCCAAATATCTGTCCAGAAAAAAAGAGAATATTAATGAGCTCTCCTCCCTTGCTGTGCCTATAACTGTACTAATGATATTCATTCTGCTTATCATCAAGGAGCCAGATTATGGAACCGCTATTCTGATTTTTGTGATCTGCATTACTATGCTTTTTATCGGAGGTGTTAAGTTAAGCTATTTTCTCTATACAGGGATCTTTTTCCTCACCCTGTTTGTATTCTACCTATTTCAAGCCTCTTACCGACTGAGCCGTTTCATGGCATTTCTCTCCCCAACGAGCGATCCGCTTGGTTCGGGATACCAAGCATTCCAGTCTAAACTTGCAATCGGTTCAGGAGGGCTTTTTGGAGTCGGGCCAGGCCAAAGCACCCAGAA
>CBFDDY010000221.1:0-4611 GCA_965603705.1 uncultured bacterium
GCGGCAATACATCGCTTTTTACCCACGGGCTGTTATGACCTGAACATAGGGAGTCGTATTCATCTATTCTTTTAACAAGCTTTTTGTTTGATGTAATATAATCATCTATATTTACGTCCTGGGGATAAGCATAGAGTGGCCCTGGAAAAAAATGATCTCCTGTGAGTTTATAGACATCAAACCACTCCTGGAAAGTACCTGCTTTTTCCAAAGTGTTGTAAACCGGCCTAGGGTGTACGGAAAACCATTCTTCAGGCTGGATGAGATTGGATTTTTCTTTCTCACTTCTGCATGATATTAAAATGATTAATACGGCAAAAAGACCTCCTGCTCCCCACACTCAATCTCAGCCGAACATATTGCTGTCTAACATATTGCTTGACATAAAAAAGCGATTGCTTATAATACACTGAAATTCGATGAATAATAAAAAGAATAACCGCCCTGTCCAAATCAGCGGCATGATAATGCCCTGCCCGGATACGGGCCTTTCTGTCTGACGCGCGTATTCGGGATCCCCGAAAATTTCCTTTTCTATATTTGCTGCAAAGCAATTTCTATGAGGAGGATATTACTATGTTTATAACCATTCCGGAGAATAAAAGAAAAATTAAAAAATAGGAGAACAGAATGAATAAAATAAAAGTTGCAGTTCTGGGGTGTACGGGACTCGTAGGGCAGCAGTTTGTCCGTATGCTGGACCGTCATCCCTGGTTTCAGATAAAGGCCTTGGCTGCTTCAGGGAAATCCGTCGGAAAACCTTATGGAGAGACAGCGGACTGGATATTCTCAAATCCGCTTTCAGAAGAGATCTCTCAAATTCGTCTCTGCAATGCGGAGGTCGATGAATTAAAAAATGGAGGTGTGGAAATCGTTTTCAGTGCCCTTCCTGTAGAAATTGCTGCCGGCTTGGAACAGGAAGCTGTTAGTGCCGGACTCCGCGTATTTTCCAATACATCCAGTCACCGCATGGATAACAACGTTCCCATCCTGATTCCTGAGGTCAATGCCGGACATCTTAAAGTTGCCGAGCTACGCGCAAATCAAAACCAGGGTTATATCATTACCAATCCCAATTGCTCCACAGTTGGGCTGGCAATAGCTTTGGCTCCCTTAGTTGGATTCGGACTCCGGCAGGTGATAGTATCCACTTACCAGGCTATATCCGGGGCCGGCAGGAATGGCCTGGGAGCTTTCTCGATTCAGGGAAATATCATTCCGCATATCTCCGGTGAGGAAGAAAAAATGGAACAGGAAACCGCTAAAATTTTCGGCAGGCCCGTTAATGGGCAAATCGAAAGCAGTGGAATAAAAATTATAGCCCAGTGCCTCCGGGTTCCGATCCGCGACGGACATATAGAAGCAGTGACCGTAGAACTAGAAGAGGCGATTGATCCGGAAGTAATTTTGTCCGCACTAAAGAACCATTTCCCTCTCTCCAAAAAACCAACCCTTCCGACTCTACCGGAAACTCCCCTTTTGCTCCGTACCGAGCCGGACCGACCCCAGCCGGTTCTGGATGTATGGGCCGGTTCTCCGGAGCGTGCCCGCGGAATGGCTGTGACACTAGGCAGAATTCGGGTTAAGGACCGTCATATTCAGTTAATTCTTCTCCTCCATAATACAGTCCGGGGAGCGGCCGGGACCTCAATTCTGTCTGCAGAGCTGGCCACTGCACAGGGGTTGGTTCGAAAGAATTTCCATCCGGAGGAATTAATATGAAAGTCATGAAATTCGGAGGCGGGTGTTTAAAAAATGAAGATAAACTTAGGGAAGCCGGCCGCATCGTCGCGGCCTCTCCAAATAGGGTGGTGGTAGTCGTTAGTGCCATCGACGGAGTGACCGATATGTTGATACAAGGCATCAAGGACGCCTGTGCTTCCGAAAAAAATGTCCGAGACGTCATCGGAAAAATCACATCAATCCATCGTAAGATCATCGACAAGGTGATCAACAATCCGGAGGACAAGCGCCGGACTCAAGCCGCCCTGGTCTCGTTAATTGGGAAATTAGAGCGCCTTCTTTTCGGTGTCTCTTTCTTAGGAGAAATTACAGATTCGGTTCGGGCCTCTGTACTTAGCTTTGGAGAAAGATTCTGCTCAATAATCTTTGCTGCAAGACTTCAGGAAATGGGGATCAATGCAGCTCCTGTTCAAAGTGATGAAATCGGGCTACTGACCGATAATTTGTATGAAAATGCGACGGCAAACCTTAACGCCGCTCGAAAAAATCTTCCCAAATTTCTACTGCCTCTTTTAGATAATCAGATAGTACCGGTGATCACAGGTTATTTCGGATGCACCTGTGAAGGCAAAGTATCAACATTCGGCAGAAACGGATCGGATTACAGTGCAGCCGTTATCGCCTTTGCCCTGGGAGCTTCGGAACTTGTCATATGGAAGGATGTAGAGGGCTTCATGAGCGCTGATCCGGGGCTTGTTTCTGACCCAGTCAAATTGACATGCCTATCCTACTACGAAGCAGCGGAACTTTCCTATTTTGGGGCCCGGATTCTCCATCCCCGTACGGTAGAGCCTTTGCTGAAAGGCCGGATTCAGGTGTCATTTAAATCAATAAGGAATCCTGCTGCTTCCGGGACAAGGCTGGTTCATGAAAATTGCAACTCTCCAAATATCGTTAAGAGTGTGACCTGCAATATAAAAATTTCCGCAATCCGTATTCTTGGGCCGGGAGTAGGATATAAGCCCGGTATCATTGCTGAAATCGGACAAACATTGAGCACTGAGAAGATCAATATTTATTCCATTATCACCTCGCAGACAAGCATCAATCTTCTGCTCGACCAGCAAGATGCAGAACGCGCAGCCCGGGCGCTGTTCTCTATTGTCGGAGGAGTCATCGAGAAAGTAGAGCAACAGGACGATATCGCCTTGATCGCTGTAGTCGGAAGCGGTATTAAAAAACAAAAGGGCATTGCTGCCCGGGTATTTTCCGCAGTGGCTCAAGCCGGAATCAATGTGGAGATGATCTCCTCTGGAGCATCGGAAGCAGCTTACTACTTTGTGGTTTCGTTGGGAGATGTGGGCCCGGCTATCCGCTCGGTCCACGCTGAATTTTTCCGTTGCAAACCGGCTTGAATCGTCCATTAGACGCGAATCCACAAATCTGAATTTGATCCACGCCATCAAAAAATCGAAATATAATGTTATCCTGAGCAGCAGAGCTTGGGAAGAAAAATGATCAATAAGCAACGCAAAGTGCTTATTGCCTAGGCTTGCATTTGCAGAATATCTATTCTATAGTGTTTGAATTAACTTGGCCTATTCATAAAAACATGGCGATGCTGGCGGGGTGATGCCGATCAAATTTGAAAGGAGATTGACTATGAAGATAAAAGGACTGCTTGTCTTGCTCTTCTTAGTTTCAGGAGCTGCCGGGATTATAACTGCAGATACAGCCTTACAAGAAGAAGCTTTAACTTCCTTGATCGAGAAAATCGCGGTCAGGATGGAATCCTACCCAGAGCTTGAAAACTGGAAGGCCGGTCTGTTGACCACAAACATAGAAGTGGATAAAAAGGGAAATCAAAAAAAGCTTATAAAGATCAAAATGTTAGTTACTGTCCGGGGTGACGAAAGAACAGAAGATATCCTGGAAGTTCTCAGGACCAAGAAGGGAAAAACCAGTGATATCACAAAGGAGTACCTGCAGAAAGTGGAAAAACAAAAGGCAAAGATGGAGAAACGGAAAGCCAAACAGACGGAAAAAGAGCATGGCAGTAGCCGGTTTGAGATAAGCTTGGAGGAGCTGCTTCCCTTTAGTATGGAGAAACGAAATAAGTATAGTTTTGAGCTGCTAGAAGAAATAGAGCACAATGAGATTCCTGTTTATGTTCTTAAGTCAAAAGCTGAATCACCGGGAGAAAAATACTGGGAAGGGCAATACTTCATACAAAAGGACACCTATGATCTGCTGCGGATCGAGATTTCTCCCTCAGAAAATCCGAAATATGTCAAAGAGTTTGATATAAAGATGGATTTTGCTGTACTCCCGGATGGTTATTTTGTTGTAAAGCAGGTGAAAACATGGATCAATGCTGGTATGTTTCTCAAACGAATTCGGATGATCTCAAAACAGGAATATTCGGATTATGAGGTGCTGGATCTACTGACGAATTAATGGGGTCAGGTCTTTAAAACTTTTAAAACTATTATTCTGTTCTTAACAATAGGATAAGTTTTAAAAGTTTTAAAGACCTGACCCCGATTGTCTGCCGGTCATCTCTTCTATTTCTACTTTAATCACTGCCGCTTTTTGTACTTTTTTTTCAATAAAATGATGAGTTCGGTCAGAATATTGACTCATGATTATTTTAAGCGCCTCTCGTTTCTCATCAGTATTTTGCAGAAGAACAGCTTTGCCATAACCTATAACACTCTGGTATCTTATGTCCCATTTACACGCATCTTCTGCCTTTATGATTTCGGAATTTATATCGATTTCAAAACAAACACAAGGATTTTTTCTAATGATGTCAATCTTCTTTCCTGTAGCAGCGCTGTGAAAATAAAGCGTCTTATCTTTGTATCCAAAACTTAGGGGGACAATATAGGGATTCTCGCCATCAGACAAACCAAGCCGGCAAATAAG
>CBFDDY010000222.1:0-4570 GCA_965603705.1 uncultured bacterium
GGATCATTATTAATGAGCTGCCCTATCAGATCAATAAAGCAAGACTCCTGGAGGAAATGGCTAAACTTGTTAATAATAAAAGGATCGAAGGGGTGGCTGATATCCGGGATGAGTCAGATCGGGAAGGGATGAGAGCGGTTATTGAGTTGAAAAGGGGAGAATTTCCTGAAGTTGTTTTAAATAACCTATATAAACACACCCGGCTTCAGACGTCTTTTGGCATCATTATGCTGGCTATTGTAGATAAACAGCCTAAATTGCTCAGTTTATTGGATGTTATGCGCTATTTTATCTCTCACCGGCAGGATGTAGTCCGCCGGCGTACCCGATATGAACTAAAAAAGGCTGAACAGCGGGCTCACTTATTGGAAGGTTTGACCATAGCTCTTGATAATCTGGATGCTGTCATAAAATTAATTCGCGCGTCCCGGTCAGTTGACCAAGCGAGAAAGGGATTGATAAAAGAATTTCTTCTGACAAAGATCCAAGCTCAGGCAATATTGGACATGCAGCTTCAAAAACTGACCCAGTTGGAAAGAGATAAAATCCAGAATGAGTATAAGGACTTGCTTAAATTGATTAAAGAATTAAAACATATTTTAAGCCATGAAGAACTTATCCTTAAAATTATTATTGATGAGCTAAAACAGGTTAAAACAGATTATTCTGATGAACGTAGAACAGAGATCATGGAAGAAGACATATCAGATCTTCAACCGGAAGACCTGATTAAAGAAGAAGACATTGCTATCACTTTTACAACTTCCGGTTATATTAAGAGAACTTCTCTTACCAGTTACAGGTTCCAGATCCGGGGCGGAAAAGGAAGAAGAGGGATTAATATGAAGGCAGAGGATGTGGTTCAGGCGCTTTTTATCTGCTCCACTCATAATTATCTACTTGTATTTACCGACGAGGGACGCCTGTATTGGCTGAAGGCTATGTATATTCCAGATGTTGGGATAGCCAACAGGGGAAAATCCATTATGAACCTGATCAACTTTGCCCCGGGGGAAAAAGTAAGTTCTGTTGTTGCTGTCAGGGATTTTTCTGAAGATAATTATATTATGATGCTGTGTTCTGACGGACGGATCAAGAAGACCCGCCTTAGTGAGTTCCAGCATATCCGGAAGGGAGGCATAATCGCCATATCCCTCAATAAAAACACTAAGCTGTTAATGGCAAAATTAACTGATGGTAATAAAGATGTCATGATCGGAACATGGGAGGGGAAAACTATCAAGTTTCATGAGGAAGAAATCCGGCCCATGGGACGTCAGGCTGCAGGAGTAAAAGGCATAAAGCTGGGCTCCAAGGATAAAATTATCGGAATGGTAATTATTGGAGAGGATGATAAGCATATATTTACTGCCAGTCAGAAAGGCTTTGGGAAAAAAACAGAGGTGGACAGTTATCCTTGTCACCACAGGGGGGGACAAGGGGTCATTAACCTTAAAGTCAATGAAAAGATTGGAAATGCAGTTGGTATAGTAGGAGTAAATGAACATGAGATGCTGCTTATTACTGAAAAAGGGAAGATCATCCGCATTAAAACCGAGAATGTAAGGTCTATCGGCCGGGCAACCCAGGGAGTAAAAATAATAAATCTGAGTGATGATGACACTGTTTGCTCAATAGCAAAAGTCCGCGAGAGCTGATATAAAAACACCTAGAATAACAAGATTAGACACGGATCTTCGCGGATGGACGCGGATAAAACCAAGATGCTTTTTCTTTTTTGGCTTGCACCCAAAAAACAAAAAGCTATTTCCAGCTGTGCTAAATTGGGGGTCAAGTCTTAATATTCCACATTACCTAATTCTTACCCTTCCAATGAACCTAAGTTTTAATGAACGTAATGTGGAATATTAAGACTTGATCCCTTATCTTGTTTAAAAGAGGAATAGAAATGCTTGACTTTGTACTCAAGGGTTAAATAGAATGAGAGAATCTTTGGACTTGGAGGGTGTAATGACCGAGACATTAAGTCAATTTTTCCTTAATACCTTAAAGTTATATCAGAAAGATGATTTTATGTTGTATAAAGAATCAGGGAAATATGTTCCGATTTCTACCCAGGAATTTGGTGACAGGGTTAAGAATTTTGCCTTGGGGCTTAAGGATTTAGGCGTGGAGTCGGGTGATAAACTGATCATCCTTTCCGAAAACAGCCCTAACTGGGTTATGGCTGATCTGGCAAATTTGTGTATTGGCGGAATAACAGTTCCTATCTATACATCTCTCGTTCCAGAGCAGATCAAGTATATTATTGATAATTCAGATGCTGGGATAGTATTATGTTCTGATCTTGAATTATGGAAGAAAATCGAAGCTGTTAAAAATGAGCTTATAAAAGTAAAACATTTTATTCTCTTACAGCCTGAAGCCCCTGAGGGAGTATTGACCCTTTCTGAAATCCAGGATAAAGGAAAGCGCTTGGACAATGAAGATCCGAAGCTGTTTGACAAACTGGCAATGTCCGTTAAGCCTGATGATATCGCCTCGATTATTTATACTTCAGGCACAACTGGAACACCAAAAGGAGTTATGCTTTTTCATAGTAATTTTGTCAGTAATGCAAAAACTATAAGTGAAATAATCGAATTTTCTTATAAAGATACGGTGCTGTCTTTTTTGCCTTTATCACATGTTTTGGAAAGAATGGTGACATTCACTTATATCTATAAAGGCTGCTCTATTGCCTATGCGGAAAGTGTGGAAACCGTAGGTGAAAACCTGATTGAAATAAAACCTCATATTATGGTAAGTGTTCCGCGGGTATTTGAAAAGATCTATGCAAAAGTAATCGATAATGTGTTGGCAAGCTCGGCTGTTAAAAGAAAAATATTTTTTTGGGCAGTCGGGGTCGGGAAAGAATGCGGCCGGAAAAAACTACTTAAACAGAATATCTCCGGTTTGTTGAAATTTAAAAATAATCTTGCCCATAAGCTGGTTTTTTCAAAGGTAATTGAAAAAACCGGTGGCAGGGTAAGGTTTTTTGTATCAGGCGGGGCAGCCCTTTCCAAAGATATCGCAGAATTTTTCTATGCTATGGGCTTGATTGTGCTGGAAGGGTATGGACTGACCGAAACGTCTCCAGTTATTGCAGTCAATACTTTTGATAATCTTAAATTTGGTTCTGTGGGAGTTCCAATTCCCACAGTAAAAGTAAAGATTGCCGATGATGGCGAGATATTAAGCAAAGGACCCCATATTATGAAGGGTTATTACAAAATGGAAGCTGAAACAAAAGAAGCAATTAAGGATGGTTGGTTCTATACTGGGGATATTGGGTATCTGGATGAAGAAGGATTTCTTGTTATAACCGACAGAAAAAAAGATATTATTGTTACAACTGGCGGAAAAAATGTCGCTCCTCAAATGATTGAAAGTATCCTAAAGATAGATCCTTATATAATAAGTGCTGTAGTTGTAGGAGATAGAAGAAAATTTGTGTCAGCGCTTATCGTTCCTGATTTTGAAAAACTGGAAAAATATGCAAAGGAAAAAAATATTTCCTACAGCAGCCATGCAGACCTGGTAAAAAATGATAAGATTATAAGCTTTTTTGAGGAAGAGATAGATAAACGCTTAACTAATTTGTCTTCTTATGAAAAAGTAAAAAAAGTGATTCTGCTTGAAAAAGATTTTGAACTTGAAGAAGGCGAGGTTACTCCTACCCTGAAAGTCAAAAGAAATTATGTTGAGAAAAAATATAAAAACCAGATAGACACTCTCTATATAGAATAGTCTATTTATTAACCTGGATTATTTACGAGGCTGGGTTAAGAAGTATTCTTCCAGTAGAGAATTCTACCGCAATTTTCACATAGAATGATTTTTTCCTCTGCTATTAATTCATTCAAAACTTGTGGTCTTATGCGGATCTGACATATTGAGCAGAAATCGTCTGTTACAGGGGAAAGGGCAATGCCGATATTTTTCTCGAATAGGTTATTATATAGATTTAGTAGATTAGAGGGGATCAAGGGCGAGATATTTTCTTTTTCTTTATAAAGAAGCAGCCTTTCTTCTTCTCTTTTTTTGTTTTCCTGAATCAGAGAGTCCTTTTCTATGTTTAGCTTTCTTTCTATCTCCTTTGCAGTTTTTTCAGCTTCCTTTATTTTGGATCCGATCACATCGGCAATAAGCATCTCTTCAAGTATTTGCTCTTCTAATACTCTGATCTTATCTTCGGCAGTATCTATTTCTTTCAGGAGTGATCGATATTCTATATTGGTATTTACATTGTTAAGCTGACGTTTATATTTTTCTATCTGAGTATTAATATCCTGTAAATTCGCCTCCAAGTCGCGTCTTTTTTTCTGATTATCGGTTAGGTCTTGTTTGAATGATGCAACAGATTCAATACTTGCTTCGATTTCACTATCGAGTGTTTTGATCTTGGTAGGATTTTTTTCGATAATTTCAGAAATTTCTATTATTATTTCATCTGTATTTTGAAGCTTTATGAGGCTTTTAAAATCAATGGACACATTTTTTCCTAAAATATATGTGGGCCTACCAGGATTCGAACCTGGGACCGACCGGTTATGAGCCGGGGGCTCTT
>CBFDDY010000223.1:0-4546 GCA_965603705.1 uncultured bacterium
TGTTAATATTGGAATACTCGGGGATGGGCCGCTCTCCAGTAATTATAACAGCCAGTTTAACCCCACAAAAAGAATAGCAGCCGGAATACCTAACCTCAGCCACCAGTAAAGAAATACCGGGAAAGGTTTCCTCCGCCCTTCTGAAAGTTCGCGTAAGGCTCCGGCACGTTTGATACACCAGCCTGCAGTTATAATCGCCAGCAAAGAACCAAGAGCCTGCATCCCAGAACCGAAGGTCAGATCCCAGGGAATAAATATGCGGTAATTAATCATGGGTGGGACAGCCAGTACAAACACAATACTGCAGACAATTAAAACAGCTTTTTCCCGGGACAAACGGGTATTATCCACCAATCCCCCTATCAGGACTTCAAAAGCAGCAATGGCGGATAAAAAAGCCGCTCCAAATAGCCCGGCAAAGAAAAGCAAGCCGAATATCCAGCCGGCCGGCATAAGAGAAAAGGTATCAGGTAAGGTGGCAAAAATAAGCCCCGGCCCTGAATCAGGCTTTAATCCTAAGGCAAATACTGCAGGAAAAATAGCAAATCCAGCCATAATTCCTGCAAGGGAAGCACCTATTCCGGTAAACAGGGCATTTTTAGAGATATCCACTTTTTTCTTAAGATAAGAACCGTAAATAACCATAAAAGTACCGCCCAAAGACATAGAGAAAAATGCCATCCCCATAGCCGCTGCCATCACAGACGGTGTAAGTTGAGAAAACCTTAACCCGCCAATATACCACTTAAGGCCTTCAGAAGCTCCGGGCAGAGTCACAGAACGTAGAATAAGCAAGGCTAAAATACTAAAAAGTGCCGGTACGATCCATATGCTGATTTTCTCTATCCCCTTGCGCAGGCCCTTGATCAAAACCACAGCACAAGAGCAGATCACCAAGGCCGTCATCATAAGCTGGAGAAGAAACGACTTCAAGACAAAACCTGTCTGAGGCGGCAGAATGTCTCCAGCATGCAGATCCAACCCAAACGCTTTTAAACCCTCAGAAAAAGCATGAAACCCAACCCATCCTACTGCGTTGGAATAATAACCGGTAGCACAAAAAACAATAAAAAACAAAAATGCTCCGACATACTTCCCGCCTGGAAAGCCGCCTTTAGCAAAAGCACCCAGCGTGCCCCGGCGTGTATAACGGCCCAGCATCCACTCAGCCATAAGAGCAGGAATACATATAAACAAAACTACAGCAAGATAAAACAGCACAAAAGCTGCTCCCCCGAATTTCCCTACCATGTAAGGAAATCTCCAGACAGCACCCAATCCAACTGCAACTCCGATCATGGTCATAAGCAGGCCGAAATTCGAAGTAAAAGTCTCACGTTTCATTTACTATCAATCCCAGCCATGAAGCTTATAATACTCATTTACCATTTTTTTTATATCAACAGTCGAGCCTTTGGTAGGACCTGAAGGTAAAGGTTCTTTTTGGAACCTTTCCGGAAGAGTATCATCTTCTTTTCTTGCCCCAAACCTTATATTGAGCTTGTGGTCTAAATCAACAGCATCCGCGGTTATTTTCTCCAGATATTCAGGTGGATAATCGAGACCGGTCCCGGCTTTTAAAAGTCCTGCAATTTTTTTAAAATCCAATATATCCATACATAAACCAATATTCTTACACATGGTTAAACAATCAGTAAGCAGGGCGATTTTTTCCGAGTAGGTCACAAGTTCTGCTTTACCTTCTTCTGACAGACGGTCAGCTGCTTTTTCAGTTCCAAAGCGTTTCTTCGCCTCCTCCTTTCTGTCAGTCAGTTCAAAATATGGCTCAGCCCGTAGATGGTCTGCACCGCGGGAAGCAACAGCATAGGTCAATCCATATGCTTTGATCCCTCTTGGGTCACCACAAATTATGTCCAATCCTTTGCCCTGCATCACCAGCTTCTGCGCTTCCTCCCTAAAGCCAGACGAAAACCGGGTTGCTCCCTCAGCTAACTTATCCCCGATTCCCCGCCGAAAAACTATCATATTTATAAGCTTGCGAATTTTATCTACTTCTCCCCAAGTAATATTCATCCCCTCCAGATCAGAGGCCTTGAGCAGCCCCTTTTCCTGGCATTCCATAAGCCAGCCGATAACTTCTGAAGTGGAGATGGAATCCAGACCCATCTGATTAAGATAGAAATTCATTTCAAGCGCAAAATCAAGGTCCCTGCATCCCACTCTGGAGGTAAAACTGCACAGCGTCTCAAACTCAGGCCCCTCTGCCTCACAGGTTCCAGCTATATAATAGCGAGAACAGTGAAGATTACAATTAAAACAGGCTTTGTTCTTTACCTTATAGCGGCCGGCCAGTTCCTGTCCCGAGATATCATCTACATAATCGCAAACTCCTTCCTGAAAATGCCGGGTCGGAAGTATGCCTATCCCATTGAGGTCTTTCATCAACATGGTAGTGCCCAGATGGTAGCGCTTTTTATACTCGTTATGCTTTAATATATCCTTTTCTATTTTCCGGGTTTGATCGAGGAAAGCTAATGGGTCGGCCACATCAATAGATCGGGCTCCTCTTACAGCCAATGCTTTCAGGTTTTTGGAGCCCATAACAGCTCCCATGCCGGTGCGTCCATTGACCCGGTTCCCACTTGAGACGATAGTGGAAAATAGGACAAGATTTTCCCCTGCCGGCCCGATTGCAGCTACTTGAACCGCCCAATCCGCCCGACTCTTTCTAATAGCTACAGTTGCCTCGATTATATTTTTCCCTTTCAATTCCGGGCAATCCACAAATTCAACTCCGGACTCGGTTATCCATAAGTAAAGAAGGTTTTCCGCTTTGCCCGTAATAATGATCTGGTCAAAACCGGTCTGTTTCATTTCGGCAGCAAACTGGCCCCCGGCAGCAGAATCACCCAGAATGCCGGTCAAGGGCGACTTAGCGGAGACAGTATAATAAGCAGACGCCGGAAGCAAGGAGCCGGTCAAAGGACCCACCCCAAAAATCAAAATGTTTTCCGGGCCCATAGGGTCACATTCAGGGTTTAGCTCTTGGAAAAGCCTTTTTGAATTTGCCGCCCTACCACCGATAACAGGTCTTATCCAGGATGGGTCAAGCACTTCTTCCCTGAAACAACGGCGAGTCAGATCAACCCGCAGAATTTTTCCGCCATATCCGTATTTAAGCACGTTCTTTCCTCCATTCTGCCCTCAGCTTTTGCCCATTTTTGTGAATATAGTGTTTCCTTTTAAGCCCGGGCTTCATCTTCCTGGTTTCCTCTCTAATATCAGAAAGGGACGGACGTTCTTTATCTTCATACTCAAAGGTAATAGCACCTTCAGTACAAGCTTCCACACACTTGGGATTCCCCCCGCACAAGTCACACACATAGACTAAATCATTAAAAATCTCTATAGCCCCAATAGGACAAGCTATTTCACAGGCGCCACACAGATTACAGACAGTTGGAGAACAGATAAGCTGCCCTAAAGGCCCGAGACTCAGAGCATCCTTAGGACAGCACATACAATAGCGCTCCTGGCACTGGGCACACACGACCGGCCCATCAATACCCTCCTCATACAACTGGAGGACCTTGATCCGGGACATATGGTTGTTGACTCTCCCTGTATGAAAAAAAGCACAGGCGACCTCGCAGCGCCGGCATCCAGTACATTTACTGATATCTACATGAATCATTCAATTACTTCCAGGTGGAACTGCACCAGGCCTTTAGGGTCGGGACAGGAAAAAGTATCAACACTTTTAATCCAGTGCCCATCTTCCATTTTATCCCTTTCAGCCAGAACCGGGAATATAGGCATCATACTCTGCAGCGCCCAGATACAGATATACTTCCCATCCGGAACAAAAAGTTTTGATCCCTCTACAATAAAATAATCCCCCACCTGCATGGGAAGGTTACAATAGCCATCTATTTTTTCCACACTGACTTTTATCTTAGCCATGTTTCCAATTCCTCCTAAAAACAAAAACACAAACAATTGACAATAAGTATGCTATACCCAGAAAGAAAAACCATTTACTATTTTCCCGGATATGTTGATAAAGCTCCCCTTCTCCAGGCTGCGGCAGAGGCACCGGATCCCAAGGTAACCCATATTTTTCAGCCAATCCCCGCATAAAAAGCAGGTGAATAACCGGGATCCCGCGAAAAGCCATAGCAAAGAGTAATCCTCTTTTCTCAGGAGGCGGAAAATTATGAATATCCGTAAGCCCGGGCTTTACTTTAAGGATCTCCTCATCCGTACCCATGTTTGATAGACTTCCTCCGATATTAATAAATGCCCGGATCTCAGCTTCTGCTGCTGCTTTAGCATAGATCTGCATCTTCTTTTCTACATTTGTTTTCAGATCCGGCTCTTCAATAAAAAGCAGGCCGCTCTCTTTTACAGCTTCTAACAAAATAGAGTGCCCTGCAGGCAGTATGTTGTCGCCGGTATCCCGGTCTCCACCCAGAGAAAGGGCGACAGGTTTTACTTCGAATATTCCCTTGGCATCCAAACAGTCCCGAATTTTAAGCCAGTGAAAATGCGGGTCATTCGCTCCCCACTGAGAAGCCCCCAGAGA
>CBFDDY010000224.1:0-4544 GCA_965603705.1 uncultured bacterium
CGGCCCATCCTCCTCTTTTATCGTGACAGGTAGCACACGACATTCCTTCCGGGTCGGAAAGTGCTTCATCAAAGAATAGCTTCTTACCCAGTAATTCCTTTTGGGTCAGGGTCCTGGCCGGTTCCCGGTGAATAGAAAATGCAACCGCCAGTATAGCTAAAACAGTCAAAGGGATTAAAATTTTCTTTTTCATTCTGGATAAAGTCACTCCGGTTCTCATTTCCTATCTCTAAGCTGCTGCATCAACAATAACATTATATAGAACAAACATATACTGTCAACAGGAAGTCCCCTTTATCCTTAGCAAAAAAGTGTCTCAGTGCTATCCTCTGAATTATTATTTCAAGAATCATCACATTCCTGATATTCAAACACATCATCCAGCGAAACATTAAACACGCGGGCGATCCTAAATGCCAATGTTAAAGATGGCACATACTTTTCCTGTTCAAGGGCAATAATCGTCTGCCGTGTACATTTAGCACGATCTGCAAGTTCCTCCTGAGTCATCTCGCCACTTTCAAACCGGAGTTTTCGTATGTTGTTTTTTATCTTAGCTTTGGCCATGGCCGCTCATCCTTGCATAAAGAACTAAGGTGGCAATCGCATGGGAAACAAATCCCATAAAGTAAGTTGTTATACCCAAAAGCCAGACCCACCCCACCGGCATGTCCACACTATTGAGATGCACTTTATAATACACATACAGGGCCAAACAGAGGAAAAATACGTAAATCATCAACGAATAAAAACCTGTGGAAAAAGCGCGCTTGGAAATAAGCTCATCCCGCTCGTCTTTTATGAGTGTTTTTCTGTCGGATTTAATCCGGGTTAAAATCAGCAGGAGAAAATAACTTATAAATCCAAGTGTAAATACCACCCGAGTGAGCTCAACTCTTGTGTCATTATCTAGAAATGTTTGAGGTCCTCCCCCCAGAAAAAAAATGACATAAGCTGCAACCAGGGCTACCCCCCAGATTAGTAAGCCCCAAATGGCCCGTTTTTTTAACTGCGTCATGATAACCTCCTTGTTAGTTTTAGCAGTATATATACAATTAGTTTGAAACATATTACATAATGTAAGCTTTTTTATTCTATTTGTCAAGTTTTTTTTACATTTGGTAATATATTTTTATCTTCGCCCCGGAAGACAGACTCTTTGACTGTCCCCCAATTAGAAATAATCACTGGGGTTCCCCATTCAGACTACCTTTGTATTTTTAAAGATTAGCTGATCAGCCATTTTTGCGATTGCCTTGGTCTTTCTTTTTATCGTTAGAGAGATGAAGGAACTTCTTCTCACATTTCTCCTTGTAAATAAAAAAGAAATAAGATAAGTAATTATCAGGTGAAGTAAATGAAAATAAAAGAAAAAAAACAATTAGAGGTTGAAGTTGATAAAAGACATATAATTTCTTTAGGAAAAAGGCTTTATACAGAAAGCGTAGAGCTTCTTAGGGAACTTGTAAACAATGCCTATGATGCAGATGCTACTAAAGTCTATGTTGAAATAAATCCTGAAAAAATTGAAGTCAGAGATAACGGAGAAGGAATGGATTTAGAAGGGCTAAAACAATATTTCCTCATCGGCTCTGAGGAAAAAGTCATCCATTCCCGCTCTCCTAAATTTGGAAGAGTTAGAATCGGTCAGTTCGGCATTGGAAAATTCGCATCATTGGCTGCAGCTGCGTGCTTTGAAGTAATAACTCAACATAAAGAGTTCGCTGCCAGGGTAATTTTCGATAAAATCGCCTGGGAAACTTCTAAAAATAAATGGCAAATCCCTCTAGAAATTCTCGACTATGACCATGAGAGGGATGATGGCACAACTATAATTCTATCCAAACTTGCCAAATCTTTTGATTTGGAGGATGTTGAGAAAAAATTGATGGAGGGAGTTCCACTTAAAGCCCCGGATTTTGAAGTCTATGTGAACAAAAAACGTCTGTATGCCAGAAGCTTAATAGGACAAAAAATCCCTATTCTGGAAGGAAGCAAATTTGGGCCGATTTCGGGTGAAATCATAATAGTTACTTCATCCATGGCCTCAATAAAAGAATTAGGTATTGATATCAAAGTCAAGGGAGTTACAGTAAAAAAATCCTTATTTGGAATGGAAACATGGGGGAAGTTTCGCGAATAAAAGGAGAGATAAATGCTGATTTTCTTCCTATAACCAGCGATCGTTCCAATTTTGTTACTGATTCTGATGAATATCAGGCTTTTCTTAAAGTTATGAAAAAGGTTGTTTCAATAATAAAAATGACATTAGGAAAAGAGGCGGACAGAAGAGAAGACCGGAAAGCAGGACGTGTAGTCAAAGATGCTCTAAATAGAATTCACAAATCATTGGCTCTAAATCCTGACCTTTCCCCATTCGGGCCTGTTTCTTATGGAGATAACAAAGAAACTGGAAAAGGTGCGGTTTTTGAAAAAGGCAAAGAAAAAACACAGAATAAAACCGATATCAAGACAATAAAAGAGAGCAAACCTAAGTCAATAAAAAAGAAAAGACGTAATCCGTTGGTTAAGAAAATAACTCCTAATGCAATTGTCCGTAGAGTAAGAATGGGTGACAAAAGTGTTTCTGTTTGCTTGGATTTTTTTGGAGAAAAAGGGCCGGAATGCTTTTCTGAAGGAAATGTAGTCTATATAAATCGTGACCATTCCCTATTTATACGACAATCAAAAAGAACAGCCACCTATACCATGTATATAGGCAGGCTTCTTACTCAAGAGATATCACTGATGCACGAGACCAGAAGCCCTAGGCTCGCATTCTCGCGTCAGAGTAAACTGCTTAAAGACGCTTTTAAAGATGATTTATTCTAATACAAAAAGCCAAACAAATATAAAGGAATGACATTTCTACTTGGATAAATGATTCCATCTTTAACTAAGTAGGAATTCCTTAAATTATCTTTAATTTGTTTTTTAGTTTTACTTTTACCACCTATCTCAAAATTTATGCTTTTTACCTGAAAATCTCCAATCTTACTATAATAAATTTTCTCTCCATAATTTTTTATCATTTTAATGAAAAATATCTCCCGGACTGTTCCTTTTCTATAATCAAAACCAATCTCATTAATAACCGCTCGATATAAATTGGAATTATCCAAATATATTTTATCTGTTCCTTTTAATAAACCACTTCCTGCTTTATTTTCTTTTACCAAACATACTAATCCAGTTTCATTTAATATATTCAGATAATTGTCTACGGTTTTGTAATCAAGTCCAATGTTATTAGATATATTATTACGGTTTAAGCTTCCCGGGGGGATTGTTGCTAAATATGACATTATCCTTTTGAAATTAATTAAATTTTCTGTCTTTAATTTATAGTTGTTTGCTATATCTTCGTAGATTGTCTTATCTATAATATTTAATAATTTTTGGTGATAGTTCTCTTTATCTTCAAAAATAAATGGATAATATCCATAGTCTAAATACTCAATAAAATGACCTTTTAATCTATCAATATCAGATAGATAATCAACTGCAGCATCAGGTTTCTTGACTATCTGATCAAAGTTAAAACTATTTAGATTTATATTTAAACAGAATACTAAATATTCCCTGAATGACATTCCTCCAATTTTAAATATCGCACTTCTTCTTGATAAATCATAAGCACCTCTTATTAAATCCATACTGGAACTTCCAGAAAAAATAAGTTTGATATCTGGATATGAATCATAAATATTTTTCAATTCTTGATTCCAGTTAGGATATTTGTGAACCTCATCTAAAAAATAATATCGAATGCCGTCTATCTCATATAAATCCATTACAAAATCAATCAATTTTATTTGGGTAAAATATATATGATCCAGTGATAGATAAATACATACATTCTTATCTTGGATTTTTTCTTTAATATACTGAAGAAGAAGCGTTGTTTTTCCTGTTCCTCGAGGGCCAACAAGTCCTGTCATTCGACTTTTTATATTAAAAGAATCAAACAAATATCGATGAGTCTTATAGTTCATATTTGCTAATAGCCGTCGATACGTGGCAATAAAAGTTTCTCTCATTGGACTCTATTCCAATATATTATGTATTTATTTGGAGTATAGTCAATATATTTAGGCATGTCAAGTACTTCCATAATTTCCCAAATATTCGAATATGCATGCTTCTTTAGTTGGAGAGCTCATAGCCACCATCCAAAGCCCAAAGGCTAAGGCTCTCCAGATGACTACAAATAAGAACGCCGCCGAAACTAAGAATTTCAGTAATGAAATTCTACCCATTTCAATCCAATCCCCATTTAGCGGAATCGTAACTGGAAAATTCCATTTTTCAGGCGATGTAGTTGCCTCTGGCGAACCTATTTACGGCATCAATAAAGTTGAAGGGGAATTATTCCGGATGATCTTAATGATCAGACAGGGTTTTTAAAAAGAGGACTATCAGGTCCACCTCTTCGTCCATCAGCTTTAAATCCCCCAGCTCATCCCTGTTGATATTTACCAGGACCTCAGAGGGTGGCCATTTCCGTTCCGGAAGATCCCGGGTATTGTAGAAATCTACTATAT
>CBFDDY010000225.1:0-4535 GCA_965603705.1 uncultured bacterium
AGGTAATATTTTCCTGCCATCAAAAGGGCTTCTTTAGGTATCAAGCCTACCAGTTCACTTCCAGTGACCCTTAATCCGAGAGCCTCTGCTTCTTTGATTGTTTCATCAAAAACAAGGTGGGGAGGAGAAATTTTATAGTTATTAAAATTTATTGAAATCTGAGCAATATCGTAATCCTTAACATACCAGCCTACTGCTTTTACTTCTTTAAACTTACCTGTTATTCTTTTTTTATCGCCCTTTGAATCTCTAATGATTTTATTATTTTTATCTCTTTCAAATCGACCCATCTCACGTAGATTTAAGGCAATATGATGAGCCAGATTCCTATTCCGGGTGTTGAGATTTATGTTATAAGCTATAAGAAATTCTCTGGCTCCAATAATTGTAGATCCACTTTTTGGATTAAATTTTGCTTCTCCGTAATCGGGGGCCCATTCCGGGTCCTTGAATTTATCAGAAAGTCCCTCATATTCTCCGCGCCGTATTATTGCAAGATTTTTTCTATCGGGTTTTTGAGCCGCTTCTTCATAGAGAAAAACTGGTATACTTAATTCTCTTGCGACTTTTTCACCTAATTCCTGAGCAAGTTTTATACATTCTTCCATGGTTACTTCTGATACAGGGACAAATGGGCAGACATCAGTAGCTCCCATCCTGCTATGGGATCCTTTATGTTTGCGCATGTCAATTAACTCTGCTGCTTTTTTTATTGCTTTAAATGCGGCTTCTAATGCAGCTTTAGGGGTGCCAATAAATGTGACAACAGTCCGGTTAGTGGATTCTCCTGGGTCAACATCAAGCAGAGATACTTTAGAGGTTGATTCGATTTCTTTTGTTATAGACTTGATTTTTTCAAGATCCCTACCTTCGCTAAAATTTGGAACACATTCAACAAGTTTCATCCTATTACTCCTTTGTCAGTCGGTATAAATATTTGCCTGAGTTATCATAAACTTCTACATTTTTAAATTTAAGCAGTTCATCGATGATACTATTTTGATCTCCAACAATAATGATAATTGGTGGATGAAGAAGATTATTATAGGCTGATTTAAAGACTATTTGAGAATCAATATTCATGATGTTTTCATTAAATTTATGAAAGTGTCCTTCATTGAGATTAAGAGCCTTTATTTCAGAAATTCTGGATGCAAGTTCATTATATCTTTGTATGGCCAAAGGAAAGTTGCCGATTAAGTAGGATTTAGCTTGTTCGATTTCATGACTGGGGATTCTTTGGGCGGAAATTCTTCTGATTTCATTAAGGCTTTCCAGAACTGAAGAGTGAATAACGTCTGGTCTTACTCTTGCTTTTATATAAAAAATCCCACAGCTTTTATAAAATTCCATTTCACTGAAAGCCCGGTAGGCAAACCCTTTTGATTCTCGAAGATTCATGAAAAGACGGCTCATGGGAGTACCTCCCAGAACCTGATTTAGAACAATTAGAGAAAAGTAGTCCGGGTGGGTTTTTGGAGGGAGGGAACTTCCGGAAAAGATTAAAGCGTCTTTTAATCCGGGGATATTAATAAAACAGATCTTGGTTTTTTCTAAAGGTTTGGGCGGAGGGAAATGATATTTCTCAGTGTTTTGTTTTTTCCAGGCCTTTAGGTAATGGCTGACCTTACTCGATGCTGTAGAAATGCTGAGATTGCCAACGAGAACAAGGTGGGCATTATTAGGGCAATAGAATTTATTAAAGAACATCTGAATGTTTTTCAGGGAATATTTTTTTATTATGTCATCATTAAATAATATTTTTCTGTAGGTGTGATCTTTAAAAAGGATCTGATAAAGAAGTTTTTTTCCCGCAAACTCAGGATTATTTCTTTTGCTGGCAATCTCATAGAACATATTTCTTTTAACATTTTCAATTCCTTGTTTGGGGAATGTCGGTTGGAGAAGCATTTGACTTAAAAGCTCGAGGGCAGTATCAAGGTATTCCTCCAAAAAAAATAAAGAAAAAACAGTGTAATCCGGGAATGTTTGGACAGAAAATTCACCACCGATGAAATCAATGGTTTTTTCTATTTCTGAGAAAGATAGGTTTAAAGAGCCGCGGTTCAGCATTTTTGATGTAAAAGTAGCTAGACCGGGTAAAGAATCAGGAGAAGTGCTTTCTCCGGAAAAAATTATTAATTGAAGACTGATAACTGGGATTTTAGTAAGACGGATAACAGATATTTCAAGACCATTGGAAAGGATCTGGGATTCGATCTCAGGAAGTTTAAGGGAAGGAAACGGCTCAGGGTTGGGGGGATACTTTCTGAATCTTTCCTGCGAAAGAAGAAATGGATTTAAAAAAAACATGATCAATAGGGGGATAAAAAGTCTGATTTTCATTTGGTTTCAATATTTAATAAAATATTTTTCTCGTTAAAATATCTATTTGCTATTCCAATAATGCTGGTGGGGGTTACTTCAAGATACTTATTAAGTTCGTCCTGAAATGTTTGCACGTTTTTGTTATTCAGAAATGTTTCAACTAAAAAAGTTGCTTTCCCAATGGAGGTTGAATAACGCTTGATATAATCAGTTTTGAGCAAATTTTTAGCTTTTGTTAACTCATTTTCGGAGACTATATTAGATTTTAATTTATTCAGTTCAGATAGTATTGCCTTCTTACTTCTATTCCTTGTATAGTTGTTGGTGCTTGTTACAAAAAAACTAAATATAGCCCGGTTTTTGATTTTTCTTATTCCACCTTCGATTTTCTGAGCAGTCCTTTCTTTTTTTGTAAGTCTTTGATAAAGACGTGAACTTTCTCCTTTTAAAAGAAGGTACTCAATTACAGCCATAATGTAATAGTCCCTGCTGTAGGGGGGGGAAATGCGATAACCAAGAAAAAATCCGGGAGTAGATACCAGGGGATTGGTAATTGATTCTGTTTTGCTGGTTAATTCAAGCATTTGGGAAGAATGGTTAATTACGGGGACAGGCTTTCCTGAAGGGATGGATTGGAAGTATTTTTTTATAAGAAAAATAGTTTTTTGCTTATCAATATTTCCGGTTATGCAGATTACAGCATTGTTAGGACAATAATAAGTGGAGTGGAAATTGAAAACATCTTTTAATGAAATATTCCTGATATCTGATTCTTCCCCAATAATTGGGTGATAGAATATATAATCAGAAAAAAGGAGTTTATCAAAGAGAAGAGAACTACTCTGAAAAAGGTTGCGTGATTTTTTTTGCTTAATCTCCTCGACTATGGCATTTTTTGTCTGTTCGACCTTTGTATATGAAATAGAAAGGGATTTCATTCTGTCCGCTTCAAGCCAAAGAACTGTAGCCATTTGATTGGAAGATACAGTCTGGAAAAACATAGTTTTCTCTCTGTCGGTCCGGGCATTGAGTTTTCCTCCGATTCTTTGGATAAAACTGATATGTTGCATTCTACCCACATTTTTTGAACCCTGGAACATGAGATTTTCGAGAAGATAGGAAAGGCCGGTTTTGCCTGGTTGTTCATTTATAGAACCAACTTTATAAGCGACTATCACTGATACGACAGGAAGCGTATAGTCTTCGGATAAAATAACATTTAGACCGTTTTCTAATTGAAAATATGATATAGGGAAAGGGGAGTTTTTTATTTCCTGACCAGCAAATAAATATCCATATAAAGCCATATGTAAAAATGCAATAGTGACTAAGTGCTTTTTTTTTATCATAGGGGCAAAAAAAAATATTATACCAGAAATTAGTTTTAATTTAAAACGGGCCTATGATTTTAATGGTCTAAGCAGTGCGTTTGATGATTACTATTGTTCTGTCGTCAAAAGGAGGTTCTTCCTGTGTAAAGTTCTTAAGTTCGTCAAAGATAGCACTTATAAGTTTCTTGGCAGGCAGATTTGAATGTTTTTTTAAGGCATTAATGAGCCCTGATTCTTGAAATTCATGGTTTTTATTGTTTCTGCTTTCTGTAAAGCCATCAGTGTACAGGAGGAGGATATCTCCCGGATCCAATTTTGTTTTTTTAAGGGAATAACTTATATCAGGAAACATTCCCAAACAGAGGCCGGATATTTCAAAGCGGTGAACCCTCCCCTTGCTGTCGAGAATAATAGGAGGATTGTGACCGGCATTGATATAATTTATTTTTCCTGTTTTATGGTTAAGGTCGCAAAAACAAAAAGTTATAAAGCAGTTAATGGCTGAGCTTTTATTGACAAAATTGTTAAGTTTAGCAGCCATTTTATTTAATAGGTGTTCATTGTGGATTTCTGAGTGAAGGGAGGCGCGTAAGGAAGCCATAAGCAGTGAAGAACTCACGCCTTTGCCTGAAACATCAGCAATAGCAATTCCCATCTGATTTGGGTTTATTGGAGTAAAGTCATAATAATCACCTCCGACTTGGGAGCAGGGAATATTAGCTCCAGCTATGTCAAAGTTATTGATCTTTGGGGATTTTTGAGGAAGCAGGTCTTTCTGGATTTGAGCAGCTAATTGCAATTCTTTTTCCATTTTTTCTCTTTCAAGGTCTTTTTCATAAAGTTCTGCATTCTCAATTTTAACTGCAGCTAAATTGG
>CBFDDY010000226.1:0-4529 GCA_965603705.1 uncultured bacterium
TCTTGCATATCATTGAAAAGAAAATAATAATAAAAACATCGCCATTTTTTTATGAGTAGGCCAGATTAGTAAAAGGATTATTATATGACAACTAAAATTTTACTTGGGGATGAAGCTGTAGCGCTAGGCGCTGTTCATGCTGGGCTCGCAGTAGGCTATTCCTACCCAGGAACTCCAGCCTCGGAAGTAATGGAATATCTAATCAGGATATCAAAGCAGAAAAATGGATTCAGGGCAAAATGGTGTGTAAATGAAAAAGTAGCTTATGAAGAAGCCCTGGGTGTGTCTTTTGCCGGGAAAAGGACCATGGTTTCCATGAAGCATGTTGGCTTGAATGTTGCTGCCGACCCATTTATGAATTCTGCTTTAACTGCAATTATGGGAGGCCTGGTTGTGGTTGTAGCGGATGATCCCGGGATGCACAGCTCCCAGAATGAACAGGACAGTCGTTACTATTCTCAATTTGCCCATATCATCTGTTTTGAACCTTCTGACCATCAGGAGGCATATGATATGACCAGACATGCTTTTGATGTCTCTGAAAAATGGAATATCCCGGTTATGATCCGGTTGGTTACGCGCCTGTCTCACAGCCGTTCCAAAGTAAAAATTCAGCCCCCCGGAAAAGAAAGTAAGCGTGCGCGTGGAAAAGACAGGGACTGGACCTTGCTTCCGGTTAATGCCAGACGCGGCTTTAAAGCTCTTGTTGAAAAACAGAAAGAATTTGTTAAAGTATCCGAAGAGTCACGATTTAATTCTCTAATCTTGAATAAAAAAAACCATTCCCTGGGGATTATCGCTTCCGGGATCGGTTATAATTATTTAAAAGAAAATATCGAGGACAAGGCTGCTGCTCCTTCTATTTTGAAAATTACGACTTATCCCTTGCCTCAAGACAAACTTTCCCAGCTGGTCGAACATGCAGATACAATTCTTATAATCGAAGAAGGGTATCCTTTTATTGAAAGACAGCTAAGAGGCCTGTTTGGTATAAAAGGGAAGTCTATTCAGGGAAAATTAAGCGGCCATCTTCCCATAACCGGAGAACTTCAGCCTGATATAGTAAGGAAAGCGATGCAAATAGAACCACTTCCCCGACAACAAAATCCTGAAATAAAACTTGCAGGCCGTCCCCCACAGCTTTGTAAGGGATGCTCTCATGCAGATACTGTTACAGCTTTAAATCAGGTTCTTGAGTCTTATCCGGATGCTGCGGTTTTTAGTGACATCGGTTGCTACACTCTGGCCGCTTTGCCGCCTTATAATGCGGTGGACACTTGTGTATGTATGGGTGCTTCTGTAAGTATGGCTAAGGGAGGAGCTGAAGCCGGTGTATTTCCTTCTGTGGGGATGATCGGGGATTCGACTTTTGCCCATTCAGGCATTACTCCCTTAGTTGATGCTGCTGCGGTTGATACGAACATGACTCTTATTATTGTAGATAATGCTTCTGTTGCCATGACCGGCGGGCAGCCTTCTTTTTTATCGGGAGATAAATTGCTCAGAATGATAGAAGGTGCCGGGATTGATAAAAAACACATCCGGGTTTTGATTCCTCTTCCTAAAAATTTGGAAGAGAATAAGGGGATTCTAAAAGAAGAGATAGAACACCAGGGACTGTCTGTTATTGTTGCTTTCCGGGAGTGCGTCCAGGAAGTGCGCAAGAGAAAGAAAAAAGGAGCTAATAGATGAAGCAAGATATTATCCTAGCTGGAGTAGGGGGGCAGGGAATTTTATCGATAGCCTTTGTCCTTGATCATGCTGCCCTGAAGCAGCAGGTTGATTTTAAACAGGCCGAAATCCATGGTATGGCCCAGCGGGGCGGTGCAGTCCAGTCTCATCTCCGCTTGGCAGAAGGGCAGATTTTTAGTGACCTTATCCCCAAGGGTGAGGCCGATATGATCTTGAGCGTTGAACCGCTTGAAGCATTGCGCTATGTTGATTTTCTAAGCCCTGATGGGATTATTATAACGAGCAGCACTCCTTATATCAATATTCCGGATTATCCCGAAATTCAAAAGATCTTAACAGCGCTTAAATCTCTAAATAATTCTATCATTATTGACACCGGCGCTTTGGCGCGGAAAGCAGGTTCTCCCCTGGCCCAGAATATGGTCATACTTGGGGCAGCCTCGGGCAGGCTTATCTTAAAAGAAGAGAATCTTTTGGAATATATAAAAGCTCTATTTAGAGGGAGGGGAGATATAATAGTAGAAATGAACCTCAAGGCTTTTCGTTTGGGACGTGAGGCCGCGAATGGTCAAAACATCTGATTTTTCCGGGGAAAATACTATGGGTGTAAATTTTCATAAAATAGAAACAATCTTCCAAAATGCCGAAAACGAATATCTTCTGGAACATGAAGTCTATGCTTTGTTACAGGCTGCCGGTATCCGGACTCCGGAGTTTCTATTTGTAGAGAAGGGGAGAGATGTTTCTGCGGAAGACCTGACCTCCTTTTCTTGTGAAAAATTGGTTATAAAGATCGTTTCTCCTCAAATCCTGCATAAATCGGATGTGGGAGGGATCAGGTTTGTAAAAAAAGATGCGGAAGAGATAAACCGGACTCTTAAAGAGATGTTCTCAAATATCGGTTCTGATTTCAGGAAATGGGTCCAGAAACAGAATAAATCCATGGGAGGCAGCATATCTTCACAGCAAAGTTGGGAGGCCGACATTAAAGGAGTTTTGATTTGCGAAAAAGTCGAATACGAAGAAGAAGGATTTGGCTCTGAGTTGTTAATAGGCCTCAGGACCTCCCGGGAATTCGGCCCTATAGTTACTCTGGGAACAGGAGGAGTAGAGGTTGAATATATGAACGAGAGGTTAAAAGAAGGCACAGCTGTTTCAATTTGCTCTGCCCATCTGCTCCGCAAGGATAAGATTCGGGATGTACTTAAAAAGCAGGCTCTCTATGATAAACTAACTGGCCCTTTTCGCGGCCGACCCGCTTTAATTGATAAAGAAGAGCTTGAGGATACATATTTCCGCTTTCTTCAGCTGGGTGCATATTTTTCTGCTTTCTCGCAGGATAGCCGTTTTGTCATCGAAGAGGCAGAGGTTAATCCTTTTGTAATTAAAGAAAAAAAGCTTATTGCTCTAGACGGTTTATGCCGCTTTTCCAGAGAACGATTTAAAGAAGAAAAGCGGCCCTATGAACAGGTCAGGCATATTTTGAAGCCCCGCAGCATCGCCATAATCGGTGTTTCAGAAAAGATGAATATTGGACATGTTATCCTTAATAATATTTTGGGAAATGGTTTTCCTGCAGACAAGGTGTATGTGGTTAAGCCAGGAAAAAAAGAGATCGAAGGCTGCATGTGTGCTCCGGGGGTAAAAGAGCTGCCGGAAACTGTTGATCTTTTTGTCTTGACAATTGCAGCCGAACAAAGCTTGCAAGTCATCGATGATATTATTGAATTTCAAAAAGCTCGTTCGCTCATCATAATCTCTGGGGGCATCGGTGAAAAAGAGGGGACTGAGGGCCTTGAGAAAAAAATAAAGGCTAAGCTCATAGCCGGCAGGCAGGCGGGCAAACTGGTTCCGGTTGTAAACGGCGGAAATTGCCTGGGTATTTTTTCGCGCCCTGGAAATTTTGATACGACTTTTGTGCCTCAGTATAAATTGTACAAACTTCCCCGTGATAACACCCGGAAAACTGATCTTGTTTATCTGAGTCAAAGTGGAGCCTTTATGATATCACGGATGAGTAACCTCCCGGATATTGAACCTCTTTATGCTGTTTCCATTGGAAACCAGATCGACCTTACTGTATCAGATTACCTGCATTATTTAAAACGAGACGACAAGGCCCGTGTGTTTGCAGTTTACATTGAGGGATTTTTGCCTGGTGACGGCTTGAAGTTTGCCCAAGTAGCAGCAGAAATTACTCAGCAGCCGGGAAAAAGCGTACTGGTTTATAAGGCCGGAAGGTCGCCTCAAGGTAAGGCAGCTACTGCCAGTCATACCGCTTCTGTTGCAGGTGACTACAGGGTCAACCGGGCAGTCTTGAAACAGGCCGGAGTGATCGTGGCTGAGACTATATATGAATTTGAAAGCTATATTAAATGTTTATGCTTTTTGGCAGATAAGAAAATAAGCGGGAATAGAATCGGGCTTATCTCCAATGCCGGATTTGAGTGTGTGATCATGTCAGACAGTCTAAAGGGAGAAGAAGAGCTACAATTGGCTGAGTATGAAAAAGAAACTAAAATGAAGCTGGCTGGGATATTGGAACCGCTTGGCATAGACCAGCTTCAAGACGTTCGTAATCCTCTTGATATTACGCCGGTTGCAGATGATAAAACATTTTGTCAGGCGGTAGAAGCAATATTAGCCGATAAGAATGTTGACTGCGCTGTAATATCGCCCCTTCCCATGTCACCTGCCATGCAGACTCTTGCCCCTTCAAAATTCCATAAGGAAGACCTATCCCGGGAGGGGAGTACACCCCATAGATTGATTGATATTTTTCGCAAAACCGACAAACCAATGGTAGTGAGTATTGATGCTGGGGAGATCTACCAGCC